>JBJKRM010000297.1:0-4100 GCA_046704685.1 Rhizomicrobium sp. | reverse complement strand
TTCCACACCAGGGGCGTCAGCTGCACGCCCTTGTTCGCCTGATAGGCATAGGACGTACCGTCGTCATTATAGAGCGTGAAACTGGCATTGCGGCCCGGAAAGACCTTGATGCGGGCGATGGTCTGCTTCTGCGCCGTCGTCTCAATGGCGGAGCCCAACGGCACGATGGAGCCGGCTCTGACGAAGAGCGGAATGTGATCGATCGGCGCCTGCGCCATGATCCAGTGCCCACCCTTCAATCTCTTGCCGCTCCACCAGTCGTACCAGTCGGTGCCGGCCGGCAGATAGACGCGCTTGACCGTCTGGCCCTGCTTCGTCACCGGCGCCACCAGGAAGGCGGGGCCGAACATATATTCGGTGCCGAGATTGGCGACGTTGCGATCGTTCGGGAAATCCATCCAGAGCGGACGCATGAAGGGTTCGCCGGTGTCGTAGGTCTGCTTGGCGCAGGAATAGAGATAAGGAATCAGCGCGTAGCGCAGCCGGTCGTAGCGGGCGAGGATGGCCTCGGCCTTCGGCCCCAGGGCCCAGATCTCGGTGTGCTTGCGCTGCCCGTGGATGCGCAAGGTCGGCAGGAAGGTGCCGTATTCGAACCAGCGCACGAAGAGTTCGGGATAATCGTAGTTCTTGCCGACGACGTCTTCCGATCCCTTGGGATCAACCAGCGGTTTCCTGGTCGCATGGGTGGTCTGCGCCACAACCTGCCAGCCGCCGATGTCGTTGCCCCAATAGGCAATGCCCGAGGCGGTCATGTTGAGCCCGGTCGGGACCTGACGCCGCAGCGCCTCCCAATTGGATGGAATGTCGGAGGACCAGAACAAGGCGCCGGTGCGCTGCGATCCGAGATAGGCGGCACGCGCCAGGATGAGAACACGCTTGTTCGGCTTCCAGGCCCGCATGCCCTTGGCAACGCCTTCCACATGCAACAACGGATAGACGTTGAAGTAGCGGTCGCCGGAGCCGATCGAAAAGAAATGCCCAGACGGCACCAGATCCGGCTCGGTCTCGTCGAGCCAGGGATAGTCGAAGCCGTGCGAAAGGATGTTGTCGCGAATGTGATGCCAGAACCAGGCGCGGGCCTTGGGATTGGTCGAATCGATCAGAGCACCGACGCGATCGAACCGGAACGGCAAGCCATACTGCGTTTTGCCGTCCTTGTTTTTGAGGAACCAACCCTTGCGGTCCAGTTCGGCATAGTAGCGGCTGCCTTTCACAAAGCGCGGCCATATCGAAATGATGCTGTGCAGCCCCATGGCGTGGAGCTGCTTGTTCATGGCGTCGGGATCGGGGAACTGCTTGGGATCGATGTCGAGCTGGCCCATCTTGGTCCAGTAGAACCAGTCCACCACCATGATATCGAGCGGATAGTGCTTGCGGCGATAGGTGTGCGCCACGCGCAGCACTTCGGCCTGGCTGTCATAGCGCGCCTTGGACTGAATGAGACCGAACGCCGCTTTCGGCGGGATCGGCGTCCTGCCGGTGAGGCGGGCATAACCGGAATAGATGTCCTTCGGCGACCCCGTGATGACGAAAAACGAGACCCGCTCGCCCACCTTGGAGGTGATGTGCGTCGAGCCGTATATGCCGGCCGAGACGATCGTCTCCGACGGATTGTCCCAGACGATGGCGTAGCCCTTGGACGAGATCAGCACCGGGACGCAGACCGTCTCGCCCGCCGGCGCATCGTACCAGTGCTTGCAGTCGATGGTGCGGCCGCGCAGGTCGAGGATCCCCTGCTGGTTCTGGCCGAGACCGTAGAAGTGTTCGTCAGGGGCGGCCGCGAACCGCGCACCGACCTGATAGGTGTGTTCGCCATTGACCTCATGGGGGGCCATGCCCCAGCCGATCATGCTGAGGATGGTCTTGCCCTTGGCGTTGGACACCTGAAGCTGTACCGGCGGCAGCAGTGGCGCGAAGCGGAGCTCCATCGCGTTGGGCTTGTGCGGCGTCTCGGAATTGATGTGCAGCGTGAGGGCGCGGGACGTGAAGCTGTCGCCAGAGGCGTCGGTTGACTGCCGGAACGGCGCGTTGTCGACATGATCGGCGAGAATGCCGTAGCCGGGGCCGGCTTCGACAAGCTTCTTATCGGTGGCGATCGTCACGTGAATCACGTTCGGCCCATAGGCTTCCACCGACACATAGGAGCCGTTGCGATCCAAAACCGCGATCGGCGCCGCCGTGCAGGGCACACCGATCGCCACTACCGAAACGAGCGCCGTCAAAACCAGATGGGAAAACCGCATCATCACCCCCGAATGACCTAGACGAGGGTGTGTCTACATCGCTTTGCGGCGCACGAAAAGTTGCCTGACAAGCGCACCAAAGCTCGGCGGCCGCTCGGTGGTGAGGACGTTGCGGGCGAACACCCGGCCCATCTGGCGGATCAATAGGACCGTCGTCAGGATGGTCAGCGCCGCCGTGGCCCACAATTCAACCGGCGCGGGATGGAACGGCAGTCTTATCAGCATGAAGAACGGCGTGTAGATCGGAATCCAGGAGATGACCTGCGCCAGCGTGCCGTTGGGGTCCTGGATCAGGGCGCTCATCAGCATGTTGGGCAGGATGATGATCAAGCTGGCCGGACCGATCAGCGCCTGGGCGTCGGGCAGATTGCTGGTGGTGGCACCGATACCAAGGAAGATCGCGCTGTAGATGAGAAGGCCGCAGAAGAAATAGATGATGACCAGCGGCAGCACCGGCAGAAGCCCTTTGAGCCCCGCCACAATGATCGGCATCACGTCGCCGGAGAACAGCGAGGCCATGGCGAATCCCATCAGCACCCAGGCGGCGAGCGTCACCAGGGCGAGCATCATCACGCCGATCAGCTTGCCGGTCATGATCTCATGCGGACCGGCACAGGACAGCAGCACCTCGATCATGCGGCTGGATTTCTCCTCGACCACGCTCTGCAGCAGCAGCGCGGCATCGGAGAAGGCGACGATGAAAAGCAGGAAGGCCAGCCCCATCGGAACCAGCTGGGCGATGCGATCCTTGAAACCGAGCTTGCGCCCCTGAGTCGGATCGACGAGCGTCAGCGCCGCATCGACATCCAGCGTGACCTTGGAACGCGCCGCCGGCGGCACCAGCGCCTGGTTGACCTCGATGCGGAAGGCGTCGGTCAGCGCCCAGCGCACGAAATCGAGCGATTGCTGGCTGTCGATGCTCCAATACTGCGCATCCACCGGCAAACCGGGACCGAAGCCCGTCGGAATCACCACAATCGACGACAAGCGCTGGGAGCGGCCTTGCGCCGTCACCGTCGCCGCACCGGTCAGATAGGACAGCGCCTCGTCGTGGCGGCCGGTGGCAAAATCCGCCGTCAGATCCGGCGGCGGCGGCACCAGGACGACCTGCGGCGACGGCGGAGTGAAGGTGGGGGCGCCCGGCTGCAACAACGGCGACAGCACCGCAAAGGCCGGACGCCAGCCGCCCCGCGCGGCAAAGGCCATCACCGAGGCAATGCGCCGTGGCGCCGCCAGCCAATGCGCCAAGGTGGGGTCGGTGCGTTGCAGTTCTTTCCAGTTCACATGCTGATGGGCGTAGTCGGCCAGCGCGGCCAGCGTGCGCTGGGCATCCTGGCGCTCTGCGGCGTGCGCAATCGCAAGGCGATAGGTTCCGCCCGTCAGATCGACCACCGTCATCACATTGGTGCGCGGATGGCTGGCGGTGAAGGCCGGGACGGCGGCGGCAATGACGAGGATCAGCGGCATCATCAAGAGGCTGATGACGAAGCCGCGCCGCGTGACATATTTCACGAATTCCTGCAGGCCGATGACAAAGGTGCGGCGGATCATGCTGCATTCGCCTTTTCGACCAGAGCCACGAAGACTTCATGCAGGCTGGGCGGCGCCAAGTCGAAATAGTCGGGCGCTACGCCGTGATCGAAGCAGGCCTTCAACAACGGACGCCCGTCGGCGCCTTCCTTCAGCTCGACCAGCCAGTAGGGCTGGCCATCGGCCGGCGGATCGACCCGTGCCACGCCGGCGATCTCGGCGAGGAACGACAGATCCGCTGCGGCGCCGATCTGAGCGCGCCGCGGCAACAGGCGCTGCGCCTCCTGCAGCGTGCCCTCGAAGCGCTTCTCGCCGCGCGCCAGGATG
>JBJKRM010000296.1:0-3339 GCA_046704685.1 Rhizomicrobium sp. | reverse complement strand
ATATGCACGAAGGCACGGTGGATAAGCCCTTCAACGACGGCGATGCGGGCAACGGCGCCTGCATGCGCACGCTGCCGGTGGCGCTGGCCACGCTGCAGTCCCGCCGCGACTTCGCCCGCTGGACTCTGGGACAATGTCACACCACCCACAATCATCCCCTATCGGACGAGGCGACGCTGGCGGTGGGGGCGATGGTCCAGGCGCTGGCGCTCGGCGGCGGGGTCAAGGACTGTCGTGTCATCGCCAACGACCTGATCGCCAGGCATCGCACCTTTCACTTCGCGCCGTATCACGGGCTGTCGTCACCCTATATCGTCGACACGCTGCAGACCGTGCTGCACTACTATTTTCGCACCGACAGCTTCCGATCCTGCCTGGTGGAGGTGGTGAACCAGGGCGGTGATGCCGACACCACCGGGGCGATTTCCGGAATGCTCGCAGGCGCCACCTATGGCGCGGGGACCATTCCCGACGACTGGCTGTGCAAAATCGATCCGGACGTGGTGGGCGAGATCCGTGCACAGGTCCCTGCGCTGCTGGCGCTGGCTAGGATGCCAGCCGCCG
Organism: Rhizomicrobium sp.; assembly: GCA_046704685.1. Lineage (GTDB taxonomy): Bacteria > Pseudomonadota > Alphaproteobacteria > Micropepsales > Micropepsaceae > Rhizomicrobium. The sequence continues at coordinate 2,775 of JBJKRM010000296.1, read as the reverse complement.
CGCTTCCACGCTGACCGGCAGGCGCGTGTCGGGTGCCATGTCGGGAAGCTGAAACACCCAGCCATTGGCAAGCGTGACGGTGCCGCCCCAGGCGCCGGGCTTCTCCATCGCCACGACCTTTTCTTCCATGTCCTTCTTGGCGACGTAGACCGAAAGCTCTTCGCCGACCTTGCGCAGCATGATCTTCATGATTTGTCCGCCAACTCCAGTTCCTTGGCCCGCATGCCGATCACCATGCCGCGCTCCAGGAAATCCACTTCGTAGATGAAGAATCGCTGCAGGAATGTGCCGACGCCGCGGACATAGCCGGTTTCGCCTTCTTCGATCAGCACGTCGCCGATGCGCCGGCCGAGATAAGAACCGTCATTACGGATCAGGTGGCAGGATTTGACCTTGTCGCCGACACGGAAGGCGGGCGGGGCATCAAGCTCGACGATCTGGTCGTGGCTCATGCGGGAATGCAGGTCTTGGGAACCGGGCAGCTGGCGGCGCATTGCGGCGTCGGATAGATGCCTTTGCATTCGGTGCATTTTCCCGCGCTGATGGCGAACACGGCGCCCTTGGCGGAAATGGCGTTGTTGGGGCACTCGAACTCGCACGAGCCGCAGCCGTTGCATTTTTCCGCGATGATTTTGTATGCCATGACACAAATCTCCCTTGGTTAAGCCGTGGCTGCCGCGGCAGCGGAGCGTGTCCGGGCGGCATACCAGGTGATGGCGGATGCTTCGATGTAGTCAAAGGCGTATTGGTCGGTGGCCTCGATGCCGGCGGCCGCGAGCTTCTCGCGCGGGGCTTGGCCGATCTTGGCGCACAACACCGCCGCCACGCCGTCCAGGGCTTTCACAGTTGCATCGAACGCCTCCGCGCTGCCGTGTCCGCCGGCGCAGTACCGGTCGGTGCGGCGATGGCCGATGAATTTGGCGGCTGACGATGTGATCTCGTAGATCAGGAATTCGCTGGCGTGGCCGAAGTGCAGGTTGATGCGCCCGCCGCCCTTGCTGGCCACTGCGACGAGAAAAGGCGTTTCTTCGACGCTCTTGGCCGATTGCGCAACCTCTTTGGCTTTCTGCCGGTCGGCGCGTTCGCGTTCGACCACGGCCAGATACATCTGCCGCGGTGTCGGATCGAACGGCGCGGTGTCCGCCAGCCTGTCCATCGTGAATTCGGCGCCGCGGTCCTCGCCCAGCATGCCGACGGCATCGGCGCGGCATTGGCGGCAGTGCCGCATCAGTCTGGCGTCGCCGCCCAGCCGGTCCTGACAATCGCGCAACTCGGCTGGGCTCGGCCCGCGCTGGCCGGTGAGGCCGAAATGCGTGCCGTGCGCGGGATCGGAGATCAGCGGCATCACATTGTGCAGAAAGGTGCCGCGGGCGCGCACGGCCGCGTTGACCTCGGCAAGATGGGAGTCGTTGATCCCAGGAATGAGGACCGAATTGACTTTGACCAGGATGCCCTTTGCGGTCAGCGCCTCGAGCCCTTCCATCTGCCGTTCGTGCAGGATGCGGACGGCTTCCAGGCCTTCCCATCGGCGATGGCGGAAGAATACCCAGGGATAGATTTGGGCTCCGACCGCCGGGTCCACCATATTGATGGTGATGGTGACGTGATCGATGCCCATGGCAGCGATCCGCTCAACGTGATCGGGCAGGGCCAAGCCGTTGGTCGACAGACACAGCTTCAGATGCGGCAGCGCCGCGCGCACCAGTTCGAAGGTGCGAAAAGTCTTCTCGGCATTGGCCAGGGCGTCGCCGGGCCCGGCGATCCCGACCACCGACAACTGCGGCTCCTGGTTGGCGACCGCCATCACCTTGCGCACGGCCTGCTCGGGGGTGAGCTTTTCACTCACCACACCCGGGCGGCTTTCATTGGCGCAATCATATTTGCGATTGCAGTAGTGGCATTGGATGTTGCAGGCAGGCGCCACCGCCACATGCATGCGGGCGAAATAGTGGTGGGCATCCTCGCTATAGCAGGGATGATCGTGGACCTTCTGCCAGACTGCCGCAGGCAGGTCGTCCGGTCCGCCGAATCTGCCGCAAGTGCCGGTCGCCGCACAGCCCGACGCGGGTGGCGTTTGGTCCTTGAACCGGCCGATGCTTGACAAGGCAACGATGTTCTGCGTCATGAATGCCGTGGCGCGAAAGCTTCGAACCACCTTGTGCACGGCGCATGCCAACGCATGGTCCGCCGGGTTTCTGCCGAATCCGCCACGACACGACGTCGTGTCGCGTGCGACATGCGACAATACCCGAACCGGAAAACGCACTTTGTCGGGTTCCCGACAATCCACCGCGACGGGCTTAAGGGCAAAAACGGCGGTTTGCCGCGCGAACCGTGCGACGTGCGGGTTGGCACGGCGATTGCTCCAGGTAGGGCGAAGGACCTCAAAGGAGCGTTTTATGGGATTGCGGCAGATCGCGTTCTACGGCAAGGGCGGCATCGGAAAATCGACGACCAGCCAGAACACCTTGGCGGCCCTGGCCGAGATGGGCCAGAAGATCCTCATCGTCGGCTGCGATCCCAAGGCGGATTCGACGCGGTTGATCCTCCACGCCAAGGCGCAAAACAGCGTGTTGTCGCTGGCGGCGGAAGCGGGCTCCATCGAAGACCTCGAGCTCGATGATGTTCTGAAGGTCGGTTACCAGAACATCAAATGCGTGGAATCCGGCGGGCCGGAGCCGGGCGTCGGCTGCGCCGGCCGCGGCGTCATCACCTCGATCAACTTCCTGGAAGAAAACGGCGCCTATGACGACGTCGACTACGTCTCCTACGACG
>JBJKRM010000295.1:0-4495 GCA_046704685.1 Rhizomicrobium sp. | reverse complement strand
TGAGGCGGTTGCAGATCGCCGCGTAGCCGGCGATGCGTTGACCGCAATTGGCACCGATGACGTCGGCGCCGGCGTCCAGAAGCGCGGCAGCGGCCTCTTCCGGCGTCGTGCCCATCATGGTGCGATCGAGGTCCTTGCCGGAGTCGAACACCATGCTGCCGACCACGGGCAGCCCTGTCGCCTTGGCCGCGCGTACCGCAATGCGTGCTTCGGCCGGATCCTGCATGGTTTCGATCACCAGACCGTCCGGTTTGGCGGCAGCCAGCGCCTCGGCCTGTTCGGTGAAGCCTTCCACCAGTTCGTCTTCGCTCACCTCCCCGCTCATCAGGAGCTTCCCGCTCGGTCCTATTGAGGCAAACACCAGCGCATCCTTGCCGGCGGCTTCGCGTGACAGGCTGACGCCGGCATTGTTGATTGCTTTTACGCGGTCCGCCGCATCGGCATCCATCAGCCGAAACCGATTGGCCCCGAAGGTGTTGGTGAGAATGATCTGCGAACCCGCTTCGACATAGGTGCGTGCCACCGAGGCGACCTTTTCGGGATGGCTCAGATTCCACAGATCGGGGGTTTCGCCCGGCTCAAGTCCCTGCGCTTGAAGCTGGGTGCCCCAGGCTCCGTCGGTGATCACGGGAGCGCGGCGCAACAACATGTCGATCAAGGGGTGTGGCATGGGAGATCGCGCCTCGAAGATTGCGGCATGGAGTCTCAGCACGTCGCCGCGGATGGTTCAATACGCGCCGTGTCGCAGCGGGACCGGTACCAATGCCTGTGAACAGGGCTTTTTCCGCATTGTGCCGGAGGCGAGGCAGCGCCATTGTCCGCCGGCGTCAAAAGCAAGAGGCAGGGTCATGCACGACAGGCACTGGGAGGAGCTCCTCAAGTCCATCCGTGGCGAGCACAAGGGCCCGCTGCCCATCGGCTTCATCATCGATTGTCCGTGGCTGCCCAACTGGTACGGCGTGAGTATTCTTGAATACTTCCAGAGCGATGACGTCTGGTTCGAGGCCAACAAGAAAGCCATCGAGACCTTCCCCGAAATCATGTTCCTGCCTGGCTTCTGGTCCGAGTTCGGCATGTGCACCGAGCCGTCGGCCTTTGGCGTCAAGTGCCAGTTTCCGGAGAACGAGTTTCCCTTTGCCCAGAAATGCATCATGAGCGAGGACGACGTCGACGACCTCGAACTGCCGAACGTCGAGACCGACGGCCTGCTGCCCTTCATGCTGAACCGCCTGACCCGCAACCGCTCGCGCATTGAGAAAATGGGCCACAAGATCCGTTTTTCCGTCTCGCGCGGCCCGCTCAACATCGCCAGCTTCCTGATGGGCACCACCGAATTCCTGATGATGCTGGGGAGCGATCCGGAGCGCACCCACAGTCTGTTGAAGCAGGTCAACCAGTATCTGATGGACTGGCACGCCCGCCAGCGTGAGGCGATCGATACCATCGATGGCATGCTGGTGCTCGACGACATCGTCGGGTTCATCAGCGAGGCCGACTACCTGGAATTCGCCCATCCCTATCTGAAGCAGCTGTTCGATGCGCCGGTCTCCGTCAAGCTGTTCCACAACGATGCCGATTGCCGCCAGTCGGTGAAGCATTATCCGGACCTCGGCGTGAACCTCTACAACCCCGGCATTCACATGACGATGGAGGGCATCCACAACGCCACCGGCCATCGCATGACCATCCTGGGCAACATCCCGCCGCGCGATGTCCTGGCGCAGGGTACGCCCGACGATGTGCGCAAGGCGGTTCAGGCCATGTTGTCAGGGACCAGGGAGCATTCGCGCATCCTGGCCTCCTGTGGCGGCGGCATGCCTCCCGGCGTCACCACCGAGAACATCCGCGCCTTCATCGAGGCGGTGCGGTAGGTTCAGACTTCCGCCTTCGACTTGGCGATATCGGCGTCGCCGCCCTTCTTGTCACCCAACCGGCGCTTGACGAGGCCGCGCCGGTAGTAGGCATCACCCAACCTGGGGTTGGCTGCGATAGCGTTGTTGAAGTCGGCGAGGGCCAGCTTGTTTTCGCCCTTGCGGGCATGCACACGGCCGCGCCAATACCATGCATAGCTCTGCTTGCGGTCGAGGGCGATGGCGGCATCGCAGTCGGCCAGCGCTTTGTTGTCCTCGCCCATGTCGAAATAGGTGGAAGCGCGGTTGGCGAGCACCTGGGGACGGTCGCTGTCGGGTGCCAGCGTCGCGGCCTTGGTGAAATCGCGGATCGCGGCCTTCATCCTGCCCAGTTCGTGTTCGGCGACGGCGCGATTGTGGTAGGTGCCCCAATAATTCGGCTGCAGCGCCAGTGCTCGGTCATAGTCGGCGAGCGCTTCCTCGGGCTTGCCCATCTGGTCCAGGATCAGGGCACGCAAGCGGTAGCGGCGTGCCGTTTTCCCGGCTGTGATCGCCTCGTTGATATCCTTGAGCGCCGCGGAAAAGCGCCGCATCTCTCGATAGGTGTCGGCGCGGTTGGACAGCAGCGTCGGATCGTCCGGCGCCAGCTTGAGCGCGCTGGTGTAGTCGCTGATCGCCAAGCCATTCTTGCCCATCCGGACATAGGTGTTGCCACGGGCGTTCAAGGTCTTGATGTCCTTGGGATCGCGTTTTAGCAGGGCGCTGTACTCTTTCAGCGCCTTGTCGGGCTGGTTCATCATCGCCAGCATGCTGGCGTGCTGGCGTCGAAAATCGGCATTGTTCGGCTCCAGTGCCACGGCCTTTGTGTAGTCGGCGAGGGCGCCCTTCAAATCACCCTTGCGCGTTCGCATGACGCCCCGATTGACATAGGCCAGCGCATAGCCGGGAGAGGCCTTGATGGCGGCATCGAATGCTCTCATTGCCAGTCCCGGTTTGCCGACGCGTTCGTAGGCGACCCCGAGATTGTTCTGGGCGATGCCGTCATCCGGACGCAATCGGACGGCCTGCTGCAAATCGGCAATGGCCTTTTCATGCTCGTTTTTTGCTGAGTAGGCGTCGGCGCGGTCGCGATAGGCTTGTGCGTAGTCGGGACTGAGCGTGATGGCGGTGGTAAAATCTTTGATGGCGCAATCGATGTCGCCTTTGGCGCCCCGCACGCCGCCTCTGTTGTCGTAATACAGCGGGACACCGGGAAGCAGTGCGATCGCCCGGTTGTAATCGGCCAGCGCACGATCGAGTTGCCCAAGGCGGGTCAGGACCACGGCGCGATTGTTGAGGGTGCGGTCGTCGTCCGGCGCCAATGTCAGGGCGCGGTTGTAGTCGTGCAGAGCTTGCTTTCGCTGTTCGAGGCTGTCGTACGAGTCCCCGCGCCATCGCCAGGCTTCTTCGTATCGGGGAGACAGCCTGATCGCACGATCCAGATCGCCGAGCGCACGGTCGTACTGGTGTTTGGCCGAAAAGGCGAGGGCGCGCCGCGCCAGCATCTTGGGGCGCTGCGTGTTCGGAAGAGACGCATCGTGGATGAGCTGTGTGCAGGCTTGGATTTGCTGATCGATTGTCACGCCCCGCCCGCCGTGACAGACGATCTTGTTCGCACCCTGCACATTTGGTGGGGGGACAACCAACACCGCCGCGGCGATGACAAAAGCCCCCGTCGCGCCCCACCAGAGATACGCACGCATTCCCAACCCCCGTTATGCCGGCAAGGCTAACACAATCGGGGGCGCCCGTCGCTTGCGATGCGATGATTGGCCTTACCGTTCGACAACTTCCAGTCGGTGTACGGTTAAGCTTTCGATTTCCGCGTTCTTGAGGCGGATGCGGCCGATGCTCATCCGGCCGACTGTTATCCGCGCGATGGCCATGGCCCCGATCGATACCGCGCCCAAGGCTAGCGCCCCCATTCCGATAGGGGATACGCTGACGGGCAAGGCGGCAACGGCCTTTGCTCTGGGCTGTTCTTTTTAATTCTAAGTTAGAACGGTTTGACGCCGTTGTGTTCCACGATGACGCCATGTGTGACCAACTTGCCGTCCGGCCCGGTCACCGCAAAAAGTGACACTGTCTTGCCTTTCTCCAGCCAGGCCGGTTCACCCAGGACCCATCGCATCACTGGCACCCTGGGGCCGACAACGATTTCGGTCTGACCGACGCAATTGCCTTTTCCCGGTGCGCTGGCATGGCCGCTGCACGTCCCATTGGGTCCGGCCACCGAGCCGTGGAAGGTGAGCTTCAGCGTGCCGCCCCTGGCGTGCGCCGCGCCGGCAACCTGCTCGACTGTGGCGTTCGTCATCTTGCGATTGGGCTTGTCCATCGGATACTGCCCTTCGCCCAGGCCGCGCAATGCCTCGGGGAAGATGCGGACTTCCTGCGCATGCAGCTTGCCGTCGTGCCCGAGAACCGCCGCCGAAGCCACGAAATCGTTCGGCTTGATGTCCTTGAGCGCGCTCTTCTCGCTGGCGATGATCTTGGCGTCGGTCGTCATGGTAACCTGCAAGGTCTTGCCGTCGCTGGACTTCACCGTGAGCACGGGCGCGGTATAGGCCTCGATGGTGCCTTTGATCCGCTGCGGGGGCGTGCCGTTC
>JBJKRM010000294.1:0-9117 GCA_046704685.1 Rhizomicrobium sp. | reverse complement strand
TCCTGTATCCCCAGAAGAGTGTCAAGTAAGCGCTGTCACAAGGGCGTGCGCCACGCTCCGGCGCAACCATGCGCCGCAGGCGGCTAGGTAAACCGCGTGCGAGCGTGCCTGTGCGACAGACTGTCAGCCGGCCCGCGAAGCTTCGAAAAGGAGCCGGATGTTGCCGATTTCGGCCACGTTCTTCATCAACTCGCAGTTGGCCCAGGCGATGGCCAACCGTGTTGGGCGGGCTTCGTGCCAGGGAAAGGCCAATGGCTGCTCCAGATCGCTTTCATGCATCGCCGCCAGCAGGCGGTCCCACTCGGCCGACAACTCGCGCAAGCGCGCCACCGTGGCATGGCAGTCGCCGGGCCAATACACCTCATCGCGCTTCAAGGCCCGCTCGCCCTTCACGGCTGCGATCAGCGCCAGCCACCACCAAATGAGATGCCAGCTCAGCCAGGCGATGCTGGCGGTCGGCAGCGGATCGGGTTCCTTGTCGGCCCATTCGGGTTGCCAGCGGCCGTCCGCATTCTGGTGCACGGTCCAGCTGTTCGGCTGCGGCTGCCACAGGCAGGCCTCGTCGCTCAGCTTGGTCAGGTGCCGTTCGGCCAGCCTCCAGGTGATCTCGTACTGCCAGCGCAGTGTGTTCAGAAGATCTGCCATGATCAAAGCGACTCGCTCACCGGTCCATTGCCAGTGTACCACAACGGGCCAAACGCCGGCTTCTGAACCATGTCGCATGCCGCGCAATGATCCGCAGTCGGATGGAATCGCGCGGCGGCGCGAAATTCATCGCTAAACATCCGTAAACGGCGGTAGGTGGGCCCGCCGGCAACGAAGAATTTTCGTAGAGTTTTATCTTCGCTCCTCGAATTCACCCGAATCTTTCCGCGTGTTCGCCGCGCTCTCTCCACGCTGCCGACAAACGCCGCCGTCAATCTCCCATCATTCCGATCGACGCCACACACCTTTGGAGGTTTTCCCGTGATCAAGTCCCTCGTTATCGTTTTCTCTGCCGTTGCTCTGCTTTCGTCCACCGCCGCCTTCGCCGGTGAGGCGCGCGTCGAGCATCAGAAGACCGTGAGCTACGGTGATCTCAATCTGAATTCCCAGAACGGCATCACCACCCTGCAGAGCCGCATTTTGGCCGCCGCCGCTGAAGTTTGCAGCACGAGCGCGGACAAGACGAACGCGAACAGCCGTGAATACAACAATTGCCAGGACACCGCCGTTCGCCACGCCATCGCCGATGTCGGCCGCAACGTCACCCGCCGTCTGGCGTCGATGCAGTAGTCCTATACACCACCAGGACGGTCGGGGGGGGTCCCCAAACGGCCCGCCCCGTTGTTTTGCTGGTATGGCGCAACAGCGCGGCATGATGCCGGCGAAGACGGTCGGCATGGCCTGTGTTCGATCCGCCGTTTGCGCCGCCGGGTTCCACCGCGTGCGAGTGTGGATAGGTTAACGCAATCTTAGCGGCGCCTGCCTAGCGTCGGCGACACATCCGCTGTGGAGCGCCGTATGCCTGCCAGGAACAGCCACCGCGGCGCCGAGACCTACGCCGTCGCGTTTGTGCTGACGTTCAGCCTCTTCGCCCTGTGGGGTCTGGGGCACAAGCTGTACGACATGCTGCTGGAGCAGTTCGAGCAGGTTTTCGCGCTCGAGGGCGCCAAGCTCGTGATGACCCAGAGCGTGTACGCTTTCGCCTACATGCTGTGCGCCGTTCCGGCCGCGCTTTGCAGCCGCCGCTTCGGCTACAAGGCGGCGATCTTGTTTGGGCTCGGCAGCATCGCCACCGGGTCCTTCGCGCTTTATCCGGCCGCGGAGACCCACGCCTATTCGTATTTCCTCGTTGCCGCGACCGTGATGTCCTGCGGCTGGGCCCTGATCGAGATCGCCGCCATGCCCTTGGTCGCCGCCTTGGGTAGCGAGCAAACCTCCATACGCCGCCTCAATCTGGCGCAGTCGTTCTACACACCAGGCGCTTTGGCGGGGTGGATGGCGGGCCATTGGCTGATCGTCTCCCATCTGGCGCTGCCCAAGCCGCACTACACCTATTCCATCATCCATCCCTATGTTGCCATGGCGCTGGTCGTTTTGCTGCTGGCCTTCACCTTCGAGGGGGCGCGCTTTCCGTCCGTCGCCACCGCGGCGGTGCGCGGGTTCAAGGGCATATCCGGCGAGTTCCGCAGGCTGCTGTCGAGCCGCATCTTTGCCATCGGGATCGGGGCGCAGTTCTTCTGTGCGGTGGCCCTGGGCGGGTCGTGGTCGTACAGCGACAGCTACTTCACGAACCGGCTGCCTGCTTTGTCGCTGACGGCCATCGGCGGGCCGTTTGTCCTGGTGCTGATTGTTTTCGGGATCGGCCGGTTTGTCGGCACCGCCTTGATGTACCGCTTCGCGCCGGAGCGGATTCTGGCCGTCTTCTGCGGCTGCGGGGCGTTGATCATGGCCGTTGCCACGGTGGCGGATGGTCCGCTGGCGGCGATTTGCGTCATCGCCTCGAGTTTTTTCCTGTCGGTCACCTGGCCGACCGTCATCGGCATCGCCATCCGCGGCCGGGGGCCGCTGATGAAGCTCGGCACCGGCCTTCTTTATGTCGCGGCCGCGATCGGTGGGACGCTCTATCGCTGGGTTGCTGCGGCTTTCCCGGTCTATGCCGACCATTACGGCATGGCCGTTGCCAGCGTGTCCTACGGCGTGCTTCTGGCCTATGCGGTCTTCGCCGCCCGGGCCTATAGGCTGTCGCTGGCGCCCGGCGCATTCGAGGCCGTCATGGCGTCCGAGTGAGATTATGCGCCGCGGCCGGCTGCTATGCCTGCAAGGCCCGCGCGACGGCGGCGACGAGAGCGTCTTCGGCAAGCGGCTTGTTGTGAACCTCGATGCCAAGGCGGTCGGCATGCCTGCGCAGCGGCCTGTCGTCCCGGCCGGTTATCAAAAACGCCGGGATCATGTTGCCCGCGCACCGCAGCTGCTCAAGCAGATCGAGCCCGCTCATCCCGGGCATGTGCTGATCGACAATCAGGCAGTGGGAGCGTCGTTCTGAGGATGCCAGGAAGTTTTCCGCGGACGTGTATTCCTGGATGTCGTAGCCATAGGAATCCAGCAACGCGTGGAGCGAGTCACGCACGGCATCGTCATCGTCGATGATCCCGATCGTCCGAATGCGTCCGTCCCTCAAGGATCTGTTCCATCATAGAAGGTTCTTCTCCTGGTGGAATACGGTTCACTGCGCATGCGACCTTGGGATGCACCCGCCGGATGACAGGCGTGGGAATACCGGCCCCCGGCGCAGGCGGTCTCGGCCGTGCCACGCGTTTTCGGCGAAAGCCTGGCTATTTGCTCGAGCCTTGGCAGCCGTTTTGGCAAGATCCTTCGCAATTGTCGCTGCACATGCCGGTGCAGGTGCCGGCGCAGCCGTCGGCACAACTGCCGCCGCAATCGCCGCCGCATTGCGCCGTGCAACCGCCTTTGCAGGTCCCCTGACAGCCGCCTTCACACAGGCTGTCGCAATCGGCGCGCGCCGGGCTCGGCGCGGCGAGTGCGAGGCCCAGCACGGCAAGGGCGGGAATGACCTTGCCCCCCGCCTTGAGAAACCGGCGCCGGGCGGACCTCACAGATTTCGGCTTGCTCATCTTCGCATCCCCCTTTGTTCGCCATGGCCGCCGGAGGGATCAGTGTCTGCCGGGCGGTTGCGGCGTGCAGGTCGCTTCGCATTCGCCGCGCGTCTTGAACGGCACTTCGCCCTGGCAACCGCCCCAGTGGAATGCCTTGCAGCTCTTGCTCTTGCGGTCGAAGTAGTAACGTTCGAACAGGCCCTTGCAGGGGCCGGGATCCGGCGTCTTGCGGCATTGCGGACGGTCTTCCGGCAGGAAGTCCTCGCGATGGAACCACGATGTGTTGCCGGATGATGACGGCGGCGCGTCGAGCGCCTGGGCCACGCCTTGCGGCATCGCCACCAGCACGTCGTGATCGAAATGGTAATCCCCGGTGTAGCGGATCGCCTGCAGGAACACGGGTCTTTTGCCGAACATGGCGCGGGCGGCGGGATAGATCGCCGCGAGGTCATGTTCCTGCCGCACCAGCTGCACCGAGGTGGACGCCTGCACCGCGAGATCGAGGCACGGTCCGGTGGTGTGGCCCGCCGCATCCACCGCCTGGTCCTTGTGCTCCCAAAGGAAGTTGCTGCCGGGTGCGCACAGCGTGGTGGGCGCGATGATGAAGAGGTCGATCTCGCCTTTGCCGCCGAAGCTGTTGGAGGTCTTGAGCGGGTAATAGAGCGATGAGGTCTTGAAGCGGTAGGCGACCGGATCGACGAAATGCTCCTGCGGCGTCAGTTCGACCGCATCGAGGACGAAATAGTCGATGCCCCGCGCCACATAGTCGGCGACGATGGACTCGGCTTTATGGTACGCGTCGCGGTGCGGCAGGCCCTTCTTGCGGAAATAGGCGTTCACCCAGGACCGGAAGGTGGCCACGTTGCGCACCCGGATGATGGTGAGGTCGTGGGCGCCGAGCCGCGTGGCGAGCTTGACCTCGACGCCTTCACGCCGTTGCCCCGGGCCGCCGCCCTTGTATTGCATCGCGAAGGCGTATTGCAGATCGTATTTCTTGACGATGTTCGCCATGCGCCGGAAGACGCCTTTGGGCGCCAGCGCCACTTGCGGTTCCGACGGGAACGGGATGAAGCGCACCACCGGCGTCCGGCGGCTGGCCTTGAGCTCGGTGCCCAGGATCAGGACTTCCTCGTGGTTGTTGTTGAGGATGATCGCCTTCTGCGCGCTTTCGCTGACCTTCACCCCTTCAAGGCTGACGTGAATCTGCCCCATATCGGCCGCGGCCGGCATGAGGAACAGCAGGGACGCCAGAACGGCACACACTCCAATCAAACGCGTCGACATATCAGGCCCTCCCGGAAATTCGCCGCTTCTCCAGCTTGCTCCAGTAATATCGGTTGGCTCGCACGCGCGCCTTGTGCATTTTGCAGATGTAGGTGGCGCGCCGGTAAATCGTCGGCTCGTCGGCCAGGTCGTAATTGCAGCCGCTGCACCAGGCGCAGCCCGACGCGACCTTGCAGTGCAGACACTCTTCGCTCGATTGGGTCGATCGTGTCATGGCCAGGAAGGGGCGCAGCTTGTTGGCGTCGATGCCGTCGAAGCAGTTGCCGATGGAGCGTCCGGCACGATGGGCCAGGGCATAAGGCGCGAAGCGGACACAAGGATAGAAGTCGCCGTCGCCGTCCACCGCCAGCATCTTGCCGGCGCCGCACCAATTGTTGTCGTCGCCCGGATCCGTGGGGTTTCCGATGCTGCACGAGAAGAACGTGCAGTTGTGCTCGCGATGCAGATCGTTGTCGATGATGTGGTCGGCCAGTTGGCGGAGCTGCGCCTCGAACAGCGCGTCGTCGCCGTCCTTCCAGACGTCTTCGAACACCACATTGATCGCCACGTTCTTGATGCCGATTGCGAAAAGGTGCGCCACGCTTTCCTTGATATAGGGCAGATCGTCATGTGAGACAGTCGCCTTGGTCTGGGCGGCGGGAAACTGGCGCAGCCAGAGCGGGATGTTGCGCGCCACCGCGTCGTAGGAGCCCTTGCCGTTGGGAAAAATCCGCTGGGCGTCGTGCTTCTTTTTGCTGCCGTCGACCGAGATCCCGATGCTGACGTGATGGCGGTTCTTGGCGATATAGCGCTGCACCTTGGGCTTGGCGTAGTTGAGGCCGTTGGTGGAGAAGCTGAATCGGTAGCTGTTGAACCAGGGGTGGCCGGTCTCGTACATCCGCAGCTTGGCGTAATCCGAGATGGCGTCGATCAGGTCGATCTCGAGCAGCGGCTCGCCGCCGATGAAGTCCCAGATGACGGATTTCTCGCGAAAGCGGCCGCGCTCGCGCAGCAGATAATCGATGGTCGCCCGCGCCACCTCGAAATCCATCTTGCGGGTCTTGTTCTTGCCGACGATGTAGCAGTACTTGCAGCGCAGCTGGCAGTCCTCGGTGACGATGAAGGTCACCGTCTTGGCACGTCCGCTCTGCCACGAGACGAATTCGTTATCCGGCAGCTTTCCTGGCATCGAGCGGTCCTATGTGTTGGAGGAGCTGGTGCCGCAGCCGCTGGAGCAGGACGTGCCGCAACCGCTGGAGCATGTGGTTCCGCATCCGCTGGAGCACGATGTGCCGCAATCGCCCGAACAGCTGGTTTCGCAGCCGTTGGAGCACGAGCCGCCGCATTCGCTGGAGCAGGAGGTTCCGCATCCGCTGGAGCAGGAGGTGCCGCAGCCCGTCGAACAGGTGCTACCGCAGCCGCCGCCGCAGGAGCACGCCAGCCTGCGCCTGGCCGGCGTCGCCGCAGACGCCGTGCCCGGAAGCAACGCCACCATGCCCAGTCCGGCCAGGATGGGAAGCACTTGGCTGCCGGCCTTGAGGAAGCCGCGACGGTCCATATTCGAGACGCGCGCCATATCCGTTCTCCTCAGTGGAAAAGAGGGGTGGTCAGAAGGATGTCGCAGCTGTCGAAATCGATGGTCCAATGGCCGCCGGGTGCGTTCTTCCAGCCGTAGAGCTTGGCCTTCTCGTTCCACCAATCGGCCGATCGTGTGGTGGTTCGGCCGAGATCGGCGACGATCTTCTCGTAGAAATGCGGGTTGTTGAGCAATTCGCTGTCCTGAAGCGAAAGCACCAGTTCGTTGAGGCCGTTCTTGCGTTCGTAGAGCGCCTGAATCTCGTCGCGCTCCTGGGGTGTCACCCGGCCGACGATCTCCGGCGCCCGGGCGGCCGCGGTTTTCGGCGCTGCTTGCTTCTTCTTCTTGGGCATTTTCTTCTGCATGGCGGAAGCCTCAATGGGGTCCGTTGATGAGTTCCAGGGGATCGCGATAGGCGAGTTCGGCGATGCGCGGCATCCGCCAGAACGGCTCGATGGTTCCGAGATCCTGCAACAGGTGCCGCGACGCCTCGCGTTCGCTATGGGCGATGGCGCATTGCTGCTCGGACGGCACATTGTCTTCGCGGGTCAGCTTGCGGTTGAGCCAGACGCAGCGCTTGCAGTGAAAGGCGTCGCAGCGCGAGCACAGCGGGCCTTGCGCCCGGCCCAGATTCGCCAGGCGGCGCACGCTGAATCCCGTCCGGGCGTCGAACCGGCCGATCGGGGTCTCGCCGCCATAATAGAAAGCCGGGCAGATGTGGCAGTCGCCTTCGGGCGTCAGCGTGACATGGGTGACGCCGGCATCGCAGTTGCGCATCTCCTTCAGCATCATGCGGTCGGTCAGGACGTTGACCTCGAGGCGGCGGCCTTCGCTGAACAGTTTCCGCAGATATCTGGCGAGTTCGTCGAGTTGCTCGGTGTAGAGGTCGAGATCGGCTGGCGTGAAGTATTCGATGCCGCGCAGATGGATGCTGAGACGGCCGTAGCGGCCTTCCAGCGCCGCACACAAGGCCTGAAGGCGCCCGAGATCGCGGCGCGCCAGGCGCAGGATCAGATTGCGGCCGCCGTCGGGCGTGAGGCTTTGCAGTGCTTCGGCATCCGTGGAATCGGCAACGACGATGGCGCCGCGTTCGCTGCGCGCGGCCGGAACGATCTTGATATGCGCCGTGCCGTTGATCAGGCGCTCGATGCTGCGCGGCAGCTCGGTGTGCCCGGCCACAAAGGTCAGGGCGATGCCGTCCGCTTCGGCCCGGCGAATGAGGGCGCGGAGCAGCGTCTCGGCCATGAAGGCCGGCGCGACATGCGGGTTTTCCGCGTGGCAGAACGCCACCGCGCTGCGGTCGAGCAGTGCGATGACGTGTTGTGGCCGCAAGCGGTCCTTCCGCGCCGGGGCCGGGCGGTGGGTGTTGGGGCGTGCAGACATGGCGGACGGCTCAGCTCTTGCTCGTTCCGGTGCAGGTCGCATCGCAGCCGCCGCAACTGCCTTTGCAGTCGCCCATGCAATCGCCCTTGCAGCTTTCGACGCAATTGTCGGCGCATTCGGCGTGACAGCTGCCGAAGCAGCCCGCCCGCGCCGGCTCGGATACGGTTACGGCAAGCCCCAGTGCGGCCAGAACGGGAATGACCTTTGTGCCCGCTGTGATGAGACGACGACGATTCAACGCGTCCCGCTTGTTCATGGAATCCCCCTTGGACACGATCGTTATCGCCCTTCCGCAGATAACAATCGGTCGAAACAAGGGTAGTCCCCGGACGCATTCGTCACAATGCGCGAAAAGGGCTTACCTGCGAGTACCCCTTAGTTTCATTTGTTGTGGTTGCTGCGGATCGCGCCAGCGCCGGGAAAGCGCCGGAGAGAGGACAGGGCACGGCCTGACGCGTCAAAGACTCCTGCTGGGCGGATCATACTAAGTCCGATGTGAGAATACGTGCACTTGCTTTTCGGTCGCAAAGACACTCTCGCGATCGGCTTATACTGGGCGCGGCGCATGACGCCAATGGAGGGCGGGATGAAGACGAAATCGGGCGACGATAGTGATCGGATGAAACGGACGCGTCGGCATGTTCTGGTATCCGGCGGCAAGGTGCTTCCCGTTTTGGCCGTCTTGGGATTGGGGCTTGTCACCACCACACCGGTTCAGGCCGAGGATCCCGATTGCGGCGCCTGCAGCAGCAGCTGCTCCGGCAGTTGCTATCAGGGTTGCACCGGCAGCTGCGAGAAAGGCTGCACCGGAAGCTGCGAAAGCGGCTGCACCGGCAGCTGCATGAACGGCTGTCAGGGCGGATCGCAATAGTATTACGGGGACACAATACTTAATTGATCTCGCAGACTTCGCCGTTTGACACAATTAAGTATTGTGTCCCCGTAATACACCCCCCGTAATACTACCAAAACCCTTGCATCCAGGGGGCCGTCCATACATGTCCCCGGATTTGAATTCTAAATGACCCTGGCTCATTTATTCCTCGCTTGATCGTCAATGAGATGTCACGGACTGTCGCCGGACCGCTCTCTCGCGAAGCTTAGAAATTGGATTAACTGTCCCCGTATTCACTCACGTATTCACTCATTTCTCCGCATCGAGGTTACCATTGGATGTCACAGACGCGACCGCAATATCTTTATGGCAATGCCAGCCAAGGTAATTACCACCACAATAACGGTTATGAGAATTGATAACTCCAACGCATGATCCAGTGAATAACCTCGAGACCTAGC
>JBJKRM010000293.1:0-3991 GCA_046704685.1 Rhizomicrobium sp. | reverse complement strand
CCGAAGAGGTGATGACGATCACTTTCGGCTGTTGATCTACATTTGACAAAGACAGGCCAAGCTGCAAACCGCGCAAGGCCTCAGCGAAAGACGACATCGGCTTGGTGATGACGAGATCGGCCGCGTTGACCGGTTCGCCGTCCTTGGGCTGTAGCACTTCCGGGATGGTCGAAAGCACCGGAATACCCATCAGTCGTTCAACTTCAGCGGTCGTACGGAAACCAGCATCAAGCCGCTCGACCATCAAGGCCAGCATCAGGCCGAGAACGAGCCCCGCAGGGATCGACAGCCCGATCACCAATTTCTTCTTCGGATAGCTTGGTGACGTTGGAATCTCAGGCGGGGAGATGATTCGCGCGTCTGGTGTCTGAATCCCCTCCTGGCCCTGCGTCTGGTTAAGCCGTCCCAAGAACGCTTCATACATGGCCCGAGCCGATGACGCCGCTGACTGCAGTGCCGTCAGTTGCACGTTCGCTTGGTTCTGATCGGCCCCAAGCGCTTCGGCTTGCTTTAGGCTGACCTGCAGAGATGCGACGTGGGACGCGGCCACATCGACATCGTTTTTAGCCGAATCGACGAAACGCTGGACTTCCTCTTTGATCTTGGATTCCAGATTGGCCTTCTGCGCTTGGAGATCCAAGATCTTGGGGTGGCGTGCCCCGTATTTGGTGGACAAGTTTGCCATTTCGTTGGTGAGCTGGGCTTCTTGTGCCCGAAGAGCGGCGATCAACGGCGAGGCAAGCACCTGGGATGAATCGGCGGCGCGTCCCTGCCGTGCCAGCGCCGCCAAGCGACCGTAGTTTGCCTGTTACTCGGCAAGATCCGCCCGTGCCACAACCAACTGCTTATTAATGTCGGCGATTTGCTGCTCGACCACCGAGACACCATTGGCTGTCGTCGTGATGTTGTGCTCAGCCTTGTATTGCTGAACCGCCGCATCAGCCATTTGTGCTTTCTTGGAAAGCTCACTGATGCGACCGGATAGCCATTCGGTCGCCTTTTGCGTTGCTTGGAACTTGGCTTCCAGTTGATCCTCCACATAGGCGTTGGCGATCGCTGAGGTGATACGAACCGCCTTCTGCGGATTCTCCGATTGGAAGGAAACCTTCATTGCCGTGGAAAGCCCGATCGGACTGACCCTAATGCGCTCGAGGAACCGGTGAATCACCCTGCTTCGCTCCAGGTCCAATCCCTGGACATCGGCCTCCGTCTTGCGCGGCCCAAACCAGTTCATCGGGTTCAGTGCTCCGACCAACACAGAAAAGCCACTGAGCTTTGGATTGAATTCCGGATCGTCCCGCAGCTTCAGTTTGTCGACAACACGCCCGGCCAACTCCAGCGACGTGAGGATCTGTACCTGGTTCTGGATCGTTGCCTGGTCTGTCGGCAACCCGGAAAGAACCGCAGCCGTGTCTTCCAGATTGTGCTTGCGCTGGTCGAGCATCACCACCGCGGTGGCTGTGTAGAGCGGCGTCATCTCCATCACGATGACTGTAACCAGGGCCATCACAACAGCGGTCGCGCCGAGGATTATCTTGCGGCGGACACGGATAATCCGCAGTAAGCCGAGCAGATTGAAATCGCCATCGTCTCCAAACTGCGTCTCAGTCTGTGGTTCCGGTATGAACTCCTCCGTTACCGGCACATTTTTTTGTACGGTCATTCTTCTGCACCATCAGACCGGGATCTGAGGCCCTTACAGTCTGCCGGTCAAACGGCTCCCCAGAGCCGCGGAGCGTTACAGATGCAGCTTGAGCCCGAAGCTCACGGTGTTGTCCGTGTACTCGAACGCCGTTATGTCGGTCGAGCGCTTGCTGTAGTTATAGTTGAAATCGAGGCTCCAATAGCTGTTGACGAGATACATCACGCCAACACCGGCTGTTGGATAAGTGTCGTTTCGTGACGAGCCGACATAGCGGCTGTCCGTGTAGCCCGCGCGTCCTTGCAGGATGAGGTTTTGCAACACTTCGTAATCCGCGCTCACCGTCACGCTCTTGTTATCGGCTACGGAAACACCGCTCAAAACCACATCTTCGAGACTGCGCTTTCCGCCGAGATGAACCGTAAACACGGGTGAGACGTACCAGTCGAGTTGGACGCCGTAGTCAAAACCGGAGACATCGCTCAGTGGCAGCAAGACGTTCTCTGCGAAATTCTGCTGTAGATAGCCCAGGTAGATCTCACCAGCGACCAGATGTGAAATCTGGAGATTGACGCCGCCGTCGACGCGATAACCATGCGATGAACGGTGCAGACCCGACCGGTCGAAGAACATGTCGAAGTCGCGTTCATCATAGCTGACCTTCACGAAGCCTGCATAACCCGGCGAGAAGTCGTAATAGGTCTTGAAGTAGGCTTGGAACTCGTTCTGGTCGCGGTCATCGTTGTAGAGGAGACCGCCGCCAATTTTGGGCGTTGTGGTCCAGTTATAGTTGTCAAACGAACCACCGACCGCGAAGCCGAGCCGGTTCGGCTGGTAGACGCCGGTGACCTCTGTATGCGTTTGGAAGTAGCGGTTTGGCGCGGCTTGGAAACCCGTCACGTTGTTTGGTGCAGACCATAGCTCGTGCATCTGACCATAGAACACGTTGGCGCTGAAATTCGCCGCACGGGAGATGTCGATGCGCCCATCCGTGCCTACGCGCCAGTCGGTCAGGTTCTCATCGGAATAGGTACTGTAGTTGTAATAGTTGAGGCCAGAATAGATCTCGAAAAAGTGCCGGCCCCATTGTGATTTCAGTCGTACCGTCGGGGATATCGTCAGAAACCAGTCTGACAGAGCATCGGTGCGCTTGAAGATGTTATCGTCATAGCTTTCGCTGACGGCCAGCGCAGGAAAAAGGCGGAATCCCCCCAAGGGGATACCCTTGGCATCATAAGCGGGACGAGCGCGATCCGTTACGCCCACATCCTGCGCGGTCATCCCGACATAAGTCGGTGTCCTGCCTTCTGCATCGGCACCCATCGGCATGGCTAATGCCATGACGATTAAGGCTACAGCCATTCTGGCTGCGTATTTCGCGCTGCTCATAGAATCCCCTTGCCCACTCTTGCGGCCTTTACGATGTGCAGCGATCGAACCTTCAAAGGCTCGTGCACGACGGATTAAGGCAACCACCGCCGCCACCACCGCCAGCACCACCACCTGCAAATCCACCACCCGCTCCGCCAGTACCGATGCCACCGGCACCGCCGATGCCACCTGTCGCCGTCGGCCCTGCTCCGGCAATCGATGCCAGATTGGCAAAGCCAAGATTTGTCGCGGCCGTCTGGTACGCCCCGCGCTCCTCGGCGTTTCCTTCATTGGCAATCGTCACCGCAATCGCGTTGGCCGCCGCCAAGTTCGAACCAGCGAGGTTCGCGGAAGCCTGCGCCAGCGCCGTGCCGATCAGATCAGGAGCCACACCGGCACCTTCCGCGATATCGATCGCGGCCGATGCGATCGGACCGGCAGCGCCCGTTCCGTACTGGCTGATCGCCGTCTGAATCGCGAGAGCGATAGCCTCCTGCCTGGCCGCGTCCGTTTGAGCGGACTGCAGCGCCGCCTGCAGTGACGACTGGATCGCCGCGACTTGCTCTGCACTCAACGTCGACTGGGCGGCGGCCGGCGTTGTCGTCATCAAGACCGTTGCGGCACCCGCACACAGACCCAACCCAGTGGCAATGACCGCAGCCGAAAGGCTGTTGGCCAGTTTCAGTCTGTTTAATACGCTCATGCCCCTACCACTCCCCTCATAAGGACGGCAAAATTCTCCAATTACGTGCGTTTGGAAGTTTTACATCGGAAACATTCCGTTCCAAAATAAAATCTTCACAACAAACCATAGTGTTGAAAAATAATACGCGAGATAAAATTGCTCATTGTACCGTTCATATGATCAAGTTATGCGG
Source organism: Rhizomicrobium sp. (assembly GCA_046704685.1). Lineage (GTDB taxonomy): Bacteria > Pseudomonadota > Alphaproteobacteria > Micropepsales > Micropepsaceae > Rhizomicrobium. Next base: position 100 of record JBJKRM010000293.1, on the reverse strand, counting down.
AAAATAAAGCGTCTTTCCTTGGAAAGTCTGATATTTGTACTTGCTGATAATTACTCGCAGTCTGAATAAACGATAAAATATGAATAGCTAGCGTCTGCAC
>JBJKRM010000292.1:0-4265 GCA_046704685.1 Rhizomicrobium sp. | reverse complement strand
GTGTTCGGCCTGACGGAGGCGGCGGACGGCACATCTTTCCAGCAAATGGTGCGCTATCAGCAGCAGGCCGCGGCCATCGTGGGCAAGGACCCGAACGTCGAAGGTTTCATGTCGGCGGTGGGGTCCGGCGGGTCGAGCTCCGGCGTCAACAGCGGGCGGGTCTTCGCCACGCTGAAGCCCGTCGCCAGACGGCAGGAGCAGTGCGCATTCCTGATCTTGTGCCACCATCTGTCGGCGGAGGAGATCGCGCGCGAACTGCAGCACAAGCTGTCGGACATCCCGGGCATCAATATCTACATGCAGGTGCCGCCCATGATCCGCATGGGCGGCCACCTGACCAAGTCGCAATACCAGTACACACTGCAGGATCTCGACATGGACGAGCTGCAGACCTGGTCCACCAAGCTGATGGACGCGCTGTCGACGACGCCGGGTTTCACCGAAGTGACCAGCGATCTGCAACTCGCGACGCCCGCGGTAAACGTCACCATCGATCGTGATCGCGCGGCGGCCCTGGGTGTCACACCGAGCGCCATTGAAACTGCCCTGGGCGCCGCTTTCGGAGGCGAGGAGATTTCCCAGATATACGGCTCATCGGACACTTACCAGGTCATCCTCGAGGTGCAGGACAAGTACCAGGCGGGACCGTCGGATCTTTCGCGTCTCTACGTGACGTCGCAGAACGGAACACTGGTGCCGCTGACGGCCGTCACGAAGATGAGCAGCGGAACCATGCCCCTCAGTGTGAACCACCAGGGCCAGCTGCCATCGGTCACGATTTCGTTCGATCTGGCACCCGGCTACGCACTATCCGATGCGGTTTCCACGATCGACCGCGTGCAGCGCCAGATCGGCCTGCCCGAAACGATCCAGACCTCGTTCCAGGGTACGGCACAGGCCTTCCAGGAGTCCTCCCGCGGTTCGGGAATTTTGCTGATTGCCGCGCTGGTGGTGGTCTACATCATCCTTGGCATTCTCTATGAGAGCTTCATCCACCCGCTGACCATCTTGTCCGGCCTGCCATCCGCAGCGGTGGGTGCGCTGATCACGCTCTACATCTTCGGCGTACCGCTCAGCCTCTACGCCTTCGTCGGCATGATCATGCTGATCGGCATCGTGAAGAAGAACGCGATCATGATGATCGACTTCGCGCTGCAGCGGCAGCGCGGCGAAGGGGTCGACGCCAAGACCGCCATCTTCGAGGCCGCCATCATCCGCTTCCGCCCGATCATGATGACCACCATGGCAGCCCTGATGGGCACATTGCCGATCGCCATCGGCATGGGCAGCGGGTCGGAGGCGCGCCAACCGCTTGGCCTCGCCGTGGTCGGCGGCCTTGTCGTCTCGCAACTGTTGACGCTCTACATCACACCGGTGATCTATATCTATATGGACCGGTTGAGCGTGCGATTGTCTCCCCGCAGCGTGTCAGGCCAGCCGCGCGACGCCACCTGATCCTGCTTCGTAGAAGTGGCAACAAAACGATCGGGACGCGCTCAGCCGGCGGCAGACCCGACAGGATGGTCAGGGGGTGGACGAAACTCTCATAGAGAATGCCCAGCACGATATAGACCACGATGATGGCGATGATCAGCAACTCGGTGGCGTTGCTCATCGAGCTTTGGAACGCGGCCGCCGTGCCCTGGAAGCTCGTCTGGACGGATTCGGGGATGGCGATCTGCCGCTTCACCCGCTGGATGGTCGAGATGGCGTTGCTGAGCGCGAATCCCGGGCCGAGATTAAACGAGACGGTGGCGGCAGGGAGCTGGCCCTGGTGGTTGATGCTGAGGGGCGTTGTGTCGTGGCCGATCTTGGTCACGGCGGTGAGCGGGACGAGTGTGCCGTTGGTCGAGCTCACGTAAAGCCGGTTCAATGCTTTTGCGTCGAGCTGGTACTTCGGCAGCAGTTCCATGATGACTTGATATTCGTCCGATGAGCCGTAGATCTGGGAAATCTGCTGCCCGCCGAAGGCGGTGCCGAGCGCCTCTTCGATCGCTGTCGGTGTGACGCCCAGAGACGCCGCCCGGTCGCGGTCGATTTTGACGGTGGTGGTCGGAGTCGAAAGATAAAGGTCGTTGGTGACGTCCTTGAATCCGGGTTGGGCCGCCAGGGCGTCGGTCAGGCGGTTGGTCACCGTCTGCAGCTCGTTCAGGTTCAGGTCCTGCAGCGTGTATTGATATTCCGATTTGGACGAACGGCCGCCGATGCGAAGGCTTGGGGGGTTCTGCAGGAAGACCTTCAGGCCGGGGATGTGCGACAGTTTTGGACGAAGCTCGGTGATGATCTCGTCGGCGGACAGCGCGCGTTCTGAACGTTCCTTGAGGTGGACGATGATCCGCCCGGAATTCGAATCGCCGACGAAGGCCATGACGCCATGCACATTGGGATCGGCGCTGACGATGCGCGCCGCCTGCTGCTGGTATTGCTTCATCTGGTCGAATGACGTGCCGTTTGCCGCCTCGGTGCCGATCCGGATCATGCCGGTGTCTTCGCTGGGCAGGAACTCCCGCGGCATCACCATGAACATCACCACGGTCGCCACCAGGCTGCCGGCGAACACCAGAAGGACGATGCCGCTGTGCGTGAGGCTTTTTTGCAGCGTGCGCTCATACAGCGTGTGCATCCCGTTCAGGACGCGTTCGCTCCACTGGTAGAAATGTCCATGGCGTTCGCGGCGCTCGTCCTTGAGGATGCGGCTGCACAGCATGGGAGTCAGCGTCACCGAGACGATGCCGGAGAACACGATCGCCAGGACGATGGTCACGGCGAACTCATGCAGCAGGCGGCCCACAATGCCGCCCATGAACAGGACCGGAATGAACACGGCGGCCAGCGACACCGTCATGGACAGGATGGTGAAGCTGATTTCCTTGGCCCCCTTCAGCGCCGCTTCGAAGGCCGTTTCGCCCTGCTCGACGTGACGGACGATGTTCTCGAGCATGACAATGGCGTCGTCGACCACGAAACCGACCGACAAGGTGAGCGCCATGAGGGAGAGGTTGTCGAGGTTATAACCGAGGAACGACATGCCGGCGAAGGTGCCGATCACCGCAATCGGCAAGGCCAGCGACGGGATGAAGGTCGCCGAAACCGTGCGCAGGAAGAAGAAGATGACGGCCACCACCAGGATGGCGGCAATGATCAGCGTCCACTGGACATCGGCCACGGAGGCGCGGATGGAATCGCTGCGGTCGTGCACGATATCCAACCGCATCGAGGCGGGAAGCTGCGCCATGAAGTGCGGCAGGACCTGCTTGACCTCGTTGACGACCTGAATCGTGTTCGAGCCGGGTTGGCGCTGGATGGCCAGGACGATGGCGCGATGGCCGTTGAACCAGCTCGCGGTGCGGATGTTTTCGACACTATCGAGCACGGTGGCGACATCGGAGAGGCGCACCGGTGCCCCGTTGCGATAGGCTATGACCTGTTTGGCGAACTGGGCGGCGTCATTGAGCTGGCCGTCGGCCTTGATGACATTGGCACGGGTCGGTCCGTTCAACGTGCCGGTGGCCAGATTGACATTCGCTGCATCCACTGCCTTGGCAAGTTGGTCGATGCCGATCTGTCTTGCGGCGAGGGCGTTCGGATTGACCTGGATGCGCACGGCATATTTCTGGGAGCCGTAGACGTTGACTTGGGCGACGCCGTCCAGCGTCGATAGTTGCCGCGCCAGTAGGGTTTCGGCGTAGTAGTCGACTCGCGACAGGGGGAGAGACGGCGAGCTCATTGCGAGGAAGAGAATGGGGTGGTCCGCCGGATTGACCTTGCGCAGTGTTGGCGGCGTCGTCATCTGCGGCGGCAGCTTGCGCAGCACCGACGAGATTGCCTGCTGCACGTCCTGCGACGCTGCATCTATGTTGCGGTCGAGCTTGAACTGGATGGTGATCTGGGTGTGGCCGAGCGAGCTCGAAGAGGTCATCGAGTCGATGCCGGCGATGGTGGCGAGCTGGCCCTCGATCGGCGTCGCCACGGCCGACGCCATGGTCTCGGGATCGGCCCCCGGCAGGCCTGCCGATACCACAATGGTCGGGAAGTCGACGCTGGGCAGTTCGCTGACGGGCAGGGTGGCGTAACCGAAGGCGCCGAAGATCACCAGCGCCGCCATGACCAGTGTGGTCATGACCGGCCGGAGGATGAATGGTTCCGAGAGGTTCATCGCGCCTGGGCCGTTCCGGCTGACTTCAAGCGGCCGTTTTCGTCCGCGATCTTCACGGCGCCGCCGGGAGTCACGCCGAACTGTCCGTCGCGGATCACCCGGTCGCCCG
>JBJKRM010000291.1:0-4097 GCA_046704685.1 Rhizomicrobium sp. | reverse complement strand
TCGGCCAGCTGTCGCCGAAATCGGCATAGGATTTCTGCGGCGGTTGTCCAAACGGTGGTGACGGTGGAGCTTTGCCGCAAGCCGGATTGAGTTGCGGACAGCCCTTGGCCCAATTGTACGACGGATTGGGTCCGCCAACGAGAAAGCCGGGCGGCGGTCCGTATTTCGAGGTCTTCACATTGGCCCAGGGCGTGCCTTTGGCAAACCAGGAATGGAAGAACTCATTGACCGAGTTCTCGGCGCCAAAGGCGCCCATATTGGACAAATAGACCTTCGCCATCGGATTGACGCCCTGCAGGTAATGCAGATAGTCGGCGGCGAAACTCGCGGCATCCGCCGGCGCACCCTTGATGCCGTCGAGCGCCGGATTGAGGAAGAAGAAGCCCTGCCGCGAGATTTCCTTGGTACTGCCCCAGTAATATACCGGCAGCCAAGCGAGGTAGGGATTGCGCATGGTTTTCTCGCTGGCATAAATCGACCTTAACCCTGCGAGGAAGGCGTGGTGCACCTCCTCCACCAAGTCGCGGCGCGCGCCCTTCAGGCTTGAATAGTACAGCAACGGCTGCAGCCATTGCGCATCGCTCGTCTGGAACCAGTCCTTCTGCACCAAAGGCGACTGCGGGATCAGCGTCGCCAGCCGGTTCTGGTAGGTTTCATCGCCGGTGAGGTCATATAGATAGATCGCCGCCATCATCGCCCGCAGCGGTCGCTCTGCCGGGCTCACTTCCTGTTCGCCACCGCCCAGCGCTTGATCGCCGTATGCCGCCGCCTTGTTGTAGAACACCACGTCGGGATGGGCCTCGGCCCAGTCCCAGGCCCGCTTGGCGCGCACGGCCAACCCTGCCGCATAGCCCTTGAGAGCCGGAAACCGCGACAGAACCTTGGCGCCGAACGCAAAAGCGGCTGCCGATGTGTAGGTCGCCGACGTGCTCGGCCCGCCATAATAACTCGGCGTCTTCACCGATGAGGGCGGGGAGCCGGGAGCAGACCCAAGGATCGACAATACGGACCCGTCCGGGTTCTGCATCCGGATCAGCCAGTCGAAGCCCCATTTCACCTCGTCAATCAGATCGGGAATGCCATTGCCCGATTCCGGGATGTTGAAATCGTCCGTGAAGATCTTGGGATTCTCGATGTAGCTGTGCAGAAGGCTGATCAGATAGTCGTTATTCCAGTTGGTGTAGCGGTTGTAGTCACCGGCGTCCCACCAACCACCGTGCAAATCACGTTCGGTGGAAGGATCGTCCTTCTTCATCAAAAAACGCGCCTGCGTGTCCTGTCGCGGCCCCATATGGTCGGCGGCATCGGTCCAGCCCGGCCCGGCATAAGGAGCGGTCTTGGCAAAATTCGCCCGCTGATAATAAAAGAACCGCACCGCCTGGATGAGCACCTGCCGATAGGGATTGGCCGAAATCTCGAATTCGCCCGAGACCTCGCCGGTCTGCTTGTCGCGGATCACATAATGCCCGGGCGCGGTCACGGCGCTGAAATCGAACTGCCAAGTACGGTCACCGGAGCTCTGATCGACCTGCCCGTTCCGCCATGCGACCGGCTTGCCCTCAAAGACAACGGAACAGTCGTCGACCTTGGTGACCTGGTAGACCGGCCCCGGCGTGAAATGCTGTCCGGCATCAAAACCGACGACAGGCGAGCGGACCACCGCCACCTTTCGCATCTGTGGTGTGTAGCCGAACTGGTCGACAACGATGAAATGGCTAAAGGTATGCGGGGTGCATGGTGCCGCCGCCGCGGCCCCAGCCAACGCGGCAACCGACACAAGCGCCAACCCGACCGCTCCAAACCACGACAATTTCGGCATTGCCCCCTCCCACTCTTCATCCCGGCGTTAGGCCGACATTACCAGTCGCTAGCCCGTCAACAAGATCGCGAACCACGCGCTTTGAACACGAGCAGTTGAACAGACCAAACTCAGCTCCATGTTTGCCATGTTGGGTGGGCGCAGGACGGCCTCTCGTGCCGTCTTTTCTTCGGGCGCCAGTTCCGCGAAAATGGTCAACCACGGGCTTGGGGAGTAAAGCAGGCCTCGGTCTGGAATTTGGCGGCGGGCCTCTGTAAACATCCAGGTACGCCAGGGAGATAGCGTGCATTGTTACTGTTGATCGATAACTACGACAGCTTCACCTACAACCTCTTCCATTACCTGGGTCAGCTGGGGGCGGAGGTTATGGTCAAGCGCAACGACGAGATTTCACCGTCCGAATGCCTGGCGTTGAAGCCGGAAGCGATCGTGCTATCGCCGGGGCCCTGTACGCCGAATGAAGCGGGCATCTGCTGTGATCTGATTGCCGAGGCCAACGGCACGGTCCCGATCCTGGGGGTTTGCCTGGGCCACCAATCGATCGGACAGGTCTATGGCGGCAAGATCGTGCGCGCCGAGGTTCCCATGCACGGCAAGTTGTCGCGCATTCACCACACCGGCAAGAGCGTGTTCCGTGGGCTCAACAACGACTTTGTCGCCACACGCTATCATTCGCTGACGATCGCGCCGGAAAGCATGCCGGCAGACCTTGAAATCACGGCGACAGCGGACGACGGCGTGATCATGGGCGTGATGCACAAGACCCACCCGGTGCACGGAGTACAGTTCCATCCCGAGAGCATTGCTTCGGAGAACGGTCACGCCCTCCTGCAGAACTTCCTGCGACTCTCGCGAATGCGGAAACTGGCATGACTGGACAGGATTTCAGCACGCTCCTGAAGTGCGTCGCCGCCGGCGAAAGGCTGGATTCGGAAGCCGCCGCGTCAGCCTTTGGCGCCATCATGTCCGGCGAAATCGGTGATGCACAGATGGCCGGATTCCTGGCGGCGCTCACCGTGCGCAAGCCGACCGTGGAAGAAATCACCGGCGCGGTGACGGCGATGCGCACCACGATGAAGCGCGTCAAGGCCCCTGCCGATGCCATCGACCTCGTCGGCACCGGCGGCGACGGCCTAAGCACACTGAACATTTCGAGCGCCGCCTGCTTCGTGGTCGCGGCCTGCGGCGTGCCGGTGGCCAAGCACGGCAACCGCAACATGTCCTCGCGCACAGGTGCGGCCGATGTGCTGGAAGCGCTCGGCGTGAAAGTGGATGTCACACCGGAAGTGGCACAGCGCTGCGTCGAGGAGGCAGGCGTCTGCTTCCTGTTCGCGCAAGGCTATCATCCCGCCATGCGGCATGTGACGCCGGTGCGCCGCGCCCTCGGGTTTCGCACCATCTTCAATCTCATCGGCCCCCTCTCCAATCCCGCAGGCGTGAAGCGCCAGCTTCTGGGGGTCTACGCCTTGGAATGGATGGAACCAGTCGCCCATGTGTTGGCAACACTTGGCGCCGAAAAGGCCTGGGTCGTTCATGGTGCCGACGGGCTCGACGAACTCAGCATCTCGGACGTCACCCATGTCGCCAAGCTGGAGAACGGCCGCATTGAAACGGGAAAAGTGGCACCGGAAGACGCCGGGCTGCGCCGCTGGCCGTTGTCGGCGGTCAAGGGCGGCTACGCCCCCGAAAACGCCGCGGCTCTCTCCAACCTGCTCGACGGCGAACACGGCGCTTACAGGGACATCGTGCTGTTCAATGCGGCGGCTGCCCTAATTGTCGCGGACAAGGCCCAGGATTTGCGCGCCGGCGTCAAATTGGCGGCCGAGGCGATCGATAGCGGCGCGGCCAGGAATGTGTTGAAAAAGCTGGTTGCATGCTCAAACGGAGCGGCACCGTGAACATCCTCGACAAGATCGCCACCTATAAGCGCGAAGAGATCGCGAGCGCCAAGGAGAAGATCTCACCGGCCGAGATCGAAACCTGCGCCCGTGCGGCAGATCCCGTGCGCGGTTTCCGTGCCGCGTTGCTCACGGCCCGCGCCGAGAAGCGCATCGGCCTGATCGCCGAGATCAAGAAGGCCAGCCCGTCGAAAGGGCTCATCCGGGCCGATTTCGATCCGCCCGCTCTGGCAATAGCCTACGAAAAAGGCGGAGCCACGTGTTTGTCGGTGCTGACCGACACGCCCTCTTTCCAGGGCTCACCGGATTATCTCTCCGCCGCGCGCGAGGCCACCAATCTGCCCGTGCTGCGCAAGGACTTCATGCTGGAACCCTATCAG
>JBJKRM010000290.1:0-2905 GCA_046704685.1 Rhizomicrobium sp. | reverse complement strand
CGCAAAGCACGAGCATATCGAGCGGGATGAGGGGAATGGTCAGTCCGAAGATGGTGTTCAACGTGCCCGTATCGTCCGCCATCGGAACCAGCAGGCGCTCGATTTCCACAGACCGATCAGGCCAGACATAGCGCCCGCGCACATATTGAAAGGATTTGGCGGCAACGACGGCATCGTAAGTCCGGCGCAAACCACCGCAAAACCCTTCGTCGTCGATCTCACCCAAGCGCTTGCCGGTCAAGTTCATTCCAAACAAGAGCGAAATGTGCTCGCCGAACAGGCTGAAGCGATAGCCCTTTTCATCCGCCAGAACATCAACCAGGAAGATGTAGCCGAGGATCGATCGAACGCAGGCCGGTTGAAAGTCGCGCCGCCGCGGCAGAGCGCGCGCCCCGGCAAGGTCCTGGCAATACTGCGCCGCCCGGGCGATGCCTGGGTGGATGCTTCTTGCGAACAGGGGCTCGAAATTCATTGCAGCATTGTTGCGCAAACAGGTTAATCAGACCCTGAGGCGCGAGACAGGCTGCGCCATCATGGCCCTTTCGTTGCGCGGCTGACGCCCCGGGCTTCACCCCGGGATGCGTCGGCGAGGCGGGATGGCCGAACGCGTTCTGTCGGCCTGTCCCGTCCAAGCGCCCGGTTCAGCCCGGCCTGCACCCGCGCCGAGGCCGCGCACGGCATCGGCAGTGATGCGTGCACGGACGATCAAATGCCTGCTACGCCGCCGCGCGGGTGACCGGCGTGCCGGACTGCGCCCCATCGACCTGGAAGAATTTGACCACATCTGCAAGGGTGCCGGCCTCGACCACCAGCGCCTCGGTGGCGGCGGAACTGGCCTGCGCGATGGAGGCGTTCTGCTGGGTCATCTGGTCCATCTGTCCCACGGCGGTATTGACCTGGTCGATGCCGGTGGACTGCTGCTCGGCGGCCTGCGCCATCCCGGTGAGCAACGCGTTGATCTCGACCACCTGCTCGACGATGCGCGTCAAAGCCTGGCCGGTCTCGTTGACCAGCTTGACGCCCGAGGAGACATCCTCGCTCGACGACTTGATCAGCGACTTGATCTTCTTGGCGGCCTCGCCGGACCGTCCCGCCAGTTCGCGCACCTCGGTGGCGACCACGGCAAAGCCCTTGCCGGCTTCACCGGCGCGTGCCGCTTCAACGCCCGCATTCAAGGCGAGAAGATTGGTCTGGAAGGCGATCTCGTCGATGACGCCGATGATGTCGGTGATCTGCTGGGACGATTGCTCGATCTTGGCCATCGCCTTCATCGCCGTGTCGACGACGGTCCCGCCCTCCTCGGCAGCGGATTTGGCGGCCAAGGCACGAGCGGAGGCGTCCTTGGTGTTGGCGGCGGTGTTGCGCAAGGTGGAGGTGATCTGCTCCAGCGCCGCGGCGGTTTCCACCAGGCTGGCGGCCTGTTGCTCGGTGCGGTGCGACAGGTCCTGCGCCCCCTGCAGCAGCTCGCCGGATTTGGAACCGATCAGGCCGGTGCCGTGCAGCACCGATGTGATGGCGTCGTGCAGGCGCGCCAGGGCGCCGTTGAAGCACTGCCGCAGCTCCTCATATTCGCCCTTCAAGGCAGTATCGATGCGCACGGTGAGCTCGCCCTCGGCAAGGCGGCGAAGCCCTCTGGCGAGCGCCTCGAATTCCTCATGATCCTGCTCGGACGCTGTGACGTCGACCATGAAGTTCATGATCTTGATCACCTTGCCGCCGGGCCCCAGCACCGGGACATAATTGTTCTGGATCCAGCTCTCCTTGCCGGTGCTCGAGGATTTGCGCTTGTACTTGTCGGCCACGTACTCGCCGCGGCGCAGCTTCTCCCAGAAGACGCGGTATTCGGCACTCTGGGCAAAATCCTTGGGCACGAAGACGCTGTGATGGCGGCCAACGATGTCTTCGAGCTTGTAGCTGCGCTGGGCCAGCTGATTCTGGTTGGCGGTGATGACGTTGCCGTCTGGGGTGTATTCGATGATCGCCCACACCCGGTTGATGCTGTCGCAGACTGCGCGATGCTCGGCCGCATCGGCCGAGCCCACGGTCTTCAGCGTCACGAAGACGGCGGCAGCGAGTGCCGTCCCCACGACGGAAAGCTGCCAAAGGATGCCGAGGCCGGTGAATTGCAAGACACCGAGCAGCAGCAGCGGCAGACAGAAAACGGCGGACACGACGGCGGCGCGCTCGGATACCGAACGCTGCCCAAACCAGTCACCCATGAAAATCCCCCAAAGAAACCGGTGATCACATGGGCACGAACCGTAAACGGCCACATCCTAATGGTGTGTGAAACAGGGCGATTGGTCGCACAGCTTCAACGATCGGTTGGCGGGGCTACGGACTCCGGCTCAACCGGACCAGCAGCACGTCATTGGTGCGGATCGGGATTTGCCGCTCAAAGCGGCCGTCCGGACCGACCGTCACGGGGACGTCCAGCTCCGGCTTGTCGCTCGTCAGCTGCTGCAGAGCGGCGATCTCTTTGGGCGTCAGGTCCTTGGGCAGGCCCCATTCGATAACCTGCGAATAGGCGTCGTTGGCCCGATAGCCGGTGCGGTGGATGGTGAGACGATAACGGCCCGGCTGCAGCGACGACAGCCGCAGCATCACCGGCGGGCGCGGGTCGGCTGGGTGCAGCTTGTGGAAATAAGGCCGGTCGCTCTCGTTCATCTCGGGCGTGGTGTAGTCCCAGATGAGGCCGGCGAAGTTCTGCCCGTCCCGCGTCAGCCAGGAGCGCGCGTCATCACCCTTGAGCAGCTGAGGCCCCAGCTCATCGAGATATTTGTAGGCGAAGAAAGCCGCCTTGCGGATGCCTTCGCGGTTGAGAAGGCCGAAGCCGCCATGGAAGGAGGACGGCGGCGGGCCGGCCTCCTCGAACAAATCCGTATACGTCCAATAACTCATGGAC
>JBJKRM010000289.1:0-3260 GCA_046704685.1 Rhizomicrobium sp. | reverse complement strand
ATGGGACCGGGCACGCCGGAATTGGCAGGCTTTTCGGGACCGGTGCTGAGAGCTACTACTGAGCCCTTGGCGGGCGCAGGTCTGAATGGGCGGCGCGTTATCGCCTTCGCCGGAATTGGCCGCCCGGCCAAATTCGCAGCCACTCTTCACGCCCAAGGCGCCGAAGTTGTGGAAATGGTAGCGTTCCCAGATCACCATCGCTACAGTGCCGCCGAACTTGCGATGCTAAAAACAAAAGCCCGCGGTGAAAGAGCGCAGCTGATTACAACCGAGAAAGATCATGTACGGCTTGCGGCGGCCGACCGTGAGGAGATTGCCGTGCTACCGATCCGGGCAGCCATCGAGCCTCTGGCTTTGCTGGACCGGCTGCTTGACAGCCTCACCGTACCGCGATAGCCGCCGTTCCCGATGTCGGAACCGGCCCCCTTATCAATCGGAAAAAACCTGCGCTATCTCGGGGAGGCAGCCCTCTTCTTCCCCTTCATGGCGATGTTCAGGGTGATGGGCCTCGATGGCGCTTCCGCCGCGGGAGGCTTCATCGGGCGCCACCTGTTCTACCGGCTGCCACCCGCGAAAACGGCCCGCGACAACCTGAAAGCGGCCTATCCGGAAAAGCCCCCGGAGGAGATCGAAGAGATCGTCCTTTCGGCGTGCGAAAACCTCGGCCGCGTCGTCGCGGAATACGCCCACCTCGACAAGATCACCGCCGGCCCCGGCATGCGCGTTGAATTCGAAGGTGAGGAACATGGCTATGCGGCGATCGCGGCCGGCAAGGGCGTGATGTTCTTTTCCGCCCATCTGTCAAACTGGGAGGTTATGCCGATTGCGGCCGTCCACCTTGGTTATGAGGGCGGATTGGTGTATCGCCCTCCCAACAACCCCTATGTGGATCGCTGGATTTCACGCCAGCGCGGCAAGCGCGGTCCCTCCGAGCAGATCACCAAGAGTGCACACGGCACGCGGCGAATATTCACGCTCCTGCGCCGCGGCTAGTGCATTTTCATGCTGGCTGACCAGAAAACCTATCAGGGTGTGCCTGCTCCATTCTTTGGCCGTGACGCGCTGACCACCCCGGTACCGGCTTCGCTGGCGCTAAAAATGGGATCTGCGCTGGTGCCCGTCTCCTGCGTACGCTTGGACGGGGCCCACTTCCGCATGACGATTCATCCTCCGATCACCATCAAGCCCAGCGGCAACAATGAGCGCGACGTCCTGGCGCTGACGGCAAAGATGAACGCGAAGATAGAAGAGGTCGTTCGCAAGCGGCCCAGCCAATGGCTCTGGGTCCACCGTCGCTGGACGACGCCACGCGATCTTATCAAGATGAAGAAAAATCAGGCCCGCGGAGGTTCTGGGGTACGCGTGGAAAGCGAAGGGTCGAGCTTGACCTGAAACCAGGACAGCCCCCAATGGGTGTGGGGTCCGGTCGCCCGCCCGGTCTGCCCGACCAGTCCGATCACCTGCCCTCGCTTGACGACGTCACCGACTGCCACCTTGCGCTTACTCTGATGCAGGTAGCAGGTCTGGACCCCGTGCCCGTGATCGAGAAAGGTCAGACCGCCTTCCAGGTAGAAGTCACCACTGATCGTGACGACGGCGTCGGCGGCGGCATGGATCGGCGTTCCCTCCGGCGCGGCGATATCGATGCCGAGATGCGGCGCCATGGGCTTGCCGTCGAGAATCCGCCGATTGCCGTAAGGACTTGAGATGATCCCTGCAAACGGCCACTCAAGCGGATTGACGAAGTCCGTGCCGTCCGTTTCGTGTTTGCGCACGTTCCAGATCAGCCTGCGCTCGTGAAGTATCCGTTTCATAATGTCCGGCGGCGGCTCCACGTACTTCTTGGGCAATCCACTGATGGACTGCGTCGTATAGTGGCGGACCTTTGCGACCACCTCGCGGGTCTCCGAGCTGCCATCAACGAATTGGGCCTGCACGCGCACCGGTTTGGATGCGTCATAAGGCAGTCCAATCGTGAATATGCCTTTCGGCGAGACCAGGACCCGCCGGTCGTCGACCGTGACATGCGCGCCTGCTGGAGCCCGGCAAATCACCAATCCTCCCTGTTCCAGGGAACCGCCGAAGGAAAGTCGCGATGGCCCCTGCGCACGCGCCGCCCCTAGCAGCGTGAAGGCCGTCCCCGCTTGCAGGAATGCACGCCGTGCGATCATTGTGGCGTCTTCCCCATCTCTCCAAAGCGCTTCATCGCCACTGCGGCCGTAGCATAGGCCTCCTGCAGATCGACACTCCAATACCGCAATGCCTCGATGGGAATGTGCACGCCGGTCACCGCACACACCACATAGGACCCCGGTTTGACGACCCGGTATTCGCCGTCAAGGTATTCCAGTTCCGCTTGGCCTTCCGGCCGCAAATCCCGTTCCATTTTGTTCATGTGTCGACGTGAACGTCCTGGTTTCCCATACTGTTTTAGGCGAGGTGCGCGCGACAAGCCATCAAAACAAATCACCTTGGTTGCCCGTCGTCTTTTTGGAGGCCGGCCGCGCTTTTCCAGGAACGGGACGAACACCCTCCCCGGCAATTGCCGTTACTGTTCCGTCGCCAAAGGTCAGGGACAAACCCTCGCCGCGGACAATCTGGGCTGCCTGACGCCGCAGGCTCCCGTCCGATCCGCGAACCAGAGCGAAGCCTCGAGCCAGTACAGCACGGTAGCTGACGCTGTCCAGCACCCGCAAAACTCCCTGCAAGTGCCCGCTCAACTCCGACAGTTTCGCCCTTTGACATCGCTCTACGCGGGTTCCGAACACCTGAACTTGGTCTCTCGCTTGGGCCATTCGCTGCAAGAGCCCCGCAGGCCGTAACAACGTTGCCGCTGCGATGTAGGCCCGACGGTGGGTCTCAAGATTACGCCGCAAAGCGTTGGTCAACCGCTCTGAAGCCACATCGAAACGTTGGCGCGGCTGAGCAAACAACTGGTCAGAACGCGGCAAGGCACGGGCAATGTGGCGCAGCGTATCGCGCCGCCGATCCATCCCGACACTGAAACAGCGCAGCAAACGCTGCTGCAGATCGAGCGCCTGTCCGAGAAGCTCCATGCGGACTGGTACGGCAATTTCCGCGGCCGCGGTGGGGGTCGGCGCCCGTACATCGGCCGCAAGGTCGATCAAGGTCGTATCGGTTTCATGGCCAACGGCGGAGATGACCGGAATCTCGCACTCAGCAACGGCCCGAATCACGGCTTCCTCGTTAAAAGCCATCAGATCTTCGATCGAGCCGCCGCCGCGGGCGACGATCAGCAC
>JBJKRM010000288.1:0-10196 GCA_046704685.1 Rhizomicrobium sp. | reverse complement strand
CATCGAGCAGCCGCGGCGAATTGAGGAAGGTGAGGCGGTGCTGGCCGCCTAGCCGCGCGAATTGCGCGTTCTGGAATCCCGGGATGATGCGGAAGATGCGCCCCTGTTCGCCGTGCTTCAGCTTGGTTTGGAAGCCGACCATGTTCCACAGCGTGCCCAGCGCATTGTCCTGGCGCAATTGCACCACGGCGTAAGGGCGCGCCTCGCGCCGCGGATCGCGCAACCCCACCGGTTTCATTGGCCCGAAGCGCAGCGTCTCGGCGCCGCGCGCCGCCATCACCTCAATGGGCAGGCAGCCTTCGAAATAGGGTGTCGACTTTTCCCATTCCTTGAAATCGGTCTTCTCGCCGGTCAGCAGCGCGGCAATGAATTCGCGGTACTGCGCTTCGTCCAGCGGGCAGTTGACGTAATCCTTGCCGTCGCCCTTATCGTAGCGCGACTGCATCCAGGCGAATTCCATGTCGATGGAGTCGCGATGCACGATCGGCGCGATGGCATCGAAGAACGACAGCGCCTCGGCATCGGTGAGGCCGCGGATGAACGCCGCCAGATCGGGCGAGGTAAGCGGGCCGGTGGCGACAATCACATTGTCCCAATCGGCCGGCGGCTCGGCAATCTCCTCGCGGTGGATCTCGATGGCGGGATGGTTGGTAAGGGCCTGCGTCACCGCTTGCGAAAAACCTTCGCGGTCGACCGCCAGCGCGCCGCCGGCCGGCAGGCGGTGTTGGTCGGCGGCCCGCAGCACCAGCGAGCCGGCGCGGCGCATCTCCTCCTGCAGCAGCCCGACGGCATTGTTCTCCCAGTCGTCGGAGCGCAGGGAATTGGAGCACACCAGCTCGGCAAAGCCGTCGGTCTGGTGGGCGTCGGTGGCGCGCCCCGGGCGCATCTCATGCAGGATGACGTGCGCCCCGGCCTCAGCCGCCTGCCAGGCGGCCTCGCTGCCGGCCAGCCCGCCGCCGATGATGTGGATGGTGTTGGTCAACGGATCTGTTTCTTTCTCTTTGCCGCCGCTACGCATTGGGCGATGCCGTCGCGATAGGAGGTCTTGTGGATGCCGTCGAGAAGGCGGGTCAGCGCCGCATCGTTCACGATCAGCGGATCGGTCATCAGGTAGTACATTTCGGCAATCTCGCGGAAGAGGGGGTTGAACAGCCCCATCAGGCGCAAGAGGAACTTGCCCGCCACGCGCAGTTTGGGTTTCCCACCGAAAGCGATTTCCGCCACCTGTCGCGTCGTGATGGTGCCGGCGCCGCCCAAATTCCATGCCCGCCCAAAGGCGCCTGGTGTCTCCAGCAGTCGTACCACCACCGGGCCGACATCGGGCACAAAGACGTATTCGTGCGGCACGTCGAGCGGTCCGATGACATTGGCGCGGCGCCCGGCCGCCGCCGCCACGAAGATGTCCTGCAGGAAGCTGTTGGCGACGTCCGGCCCATAGAAGTCGGGCAGGCGAAGTTCGGCTACTTCCATTTTCCCGGCAGCGGCAAACAGGATGTCCTCCTGCTGCTTGCGCATATGGCCCTTGAAGGTATGTGGATCGCGCGGATGGTTCTCGTCGATGCACGGGGCGCGGGCCCGACCGAAGGGATAGAGCGTGCCAATGAGAAGGAAGCGCCGCACGCCTTCGGCGATGGCGGCGTCGACCACACGGCGCATGACCAAAGGGTGCAGTTCGAATTTGTGATAAGGCATGCCCAGGAGGTAGACGGCGGTGTCCACGCCATGCAGGGCCGCGCGGATCGAGGCGGGATCATCTATATTCCACACCGCGAATTCGGCCGTGGGACTGGTGCCGAATTCGGACTTCAGCTTGCCGGCGTCGCGTCCGACGACGCGAAACCGCTTGTCCTGCAGGGCGGCGGCGATGCTTTTGCCGATGGCTCCGGTCGCGCCGAGAAGTGCCAGGTCGTTCACGTTGGTCTCCCGTTCATGAAGGGATGGCGCCCCATCCACGGCTTGGCACGTTCCAGCTGGGTGGCGAGCTGCAGCAGTGTCACCTCGTCGCCGAAAGCGCCGGCGAATTGCACGCCGACCGGCAGGCCGGCGGCGTTCCAATGCAGCGGCAGGGCGATGGCGGGCTGCCCCGTGATGTTCTGGAGCGGCGTGAACGGGACGTAGTCCGACAGTTCCTCCATGACGCGCTCGGCGTCGGTGCGGTTGATGTCGAGATGGCCGATCTCCCAGGGCGGGGCCGCCAGGGTCGGCGTCAGCCACAGATCGTAGCGTTGATGGAACCGCGCCATGGTGCGCGAGACCTGGTTGAGCACGATCTTGGACTGGATGTACTGGCCGGCGCCGACGCGTTTGCCGATCTCGTGATAGGCGAGGGTGAGAGGCTCGAGATTGTCGGTGCTCGGCGTCTGCCCCGTCATGCGCGCGATGAACTCGACGATGGCGGTCAGATGGCTGCACCACAGCGCCGTAAAGGCGGGAAGCACCAGCGGCAGATCGATCGTTGGGGATGCCTCCTCCACTTCATGCCCCAATTCGCGGCACAGTTTGGCGGCTTCCTCCACCGCAGCGATGCAATCGGCGTGCACCGGTGTGCCGTCCGGCCGTTGGGTGGTGAAGGCGATGCGAAGCGTCTTCGGTTCCTGCGCAGCGGCCGCCAGATAGGAATCCGGCTGGGGCGGGGCGCTGTAGGGATCGCCGGGTTCGTTGCCGGCCGCCACGTCGAGCATCGCCGCCGTATCGCGCACGCTGCGCGACACCGCGAGGTCGATCGCAAGACCGTCCACCACATCGGGCATGTCGGGACCGGAAGAGACGCGGCCGCGTGTCGGCTTGAGACCCACCAGGCCGCAGCACGAAGCCGGGATGCGGATCGAACCGCCGCCGTCATTGGCATGCGCCATCGGAACGATCCCGGCGGCCACGGCTGCTGCCGATCCCCCCGATGAACCGCCCGGCGTGTGGCCGAGGTTCCACGGGTTGCGCGCGATTCCATAGAGCTTGCCTTCCGTGGTGGGGATCAGGCCGAACTCGGGTACATTCGTCTTGCCGAATGGCACCAAGCCGGCGTTGCGGAAGCGGGTCATCAAATAACTGTCATGATTGGCGGGAAACGGCGGAAAGAAACGCGAGCCCTGGCGCGTCGGCATACCCTGCGCTTGCAGTTGGATGTCCTTCAGCAGAAACGGCACACCGGTGAAGACGCCTTGTGGAACAGTACCGGCCGCAGTTGCGCGGGCGCGCTCGTAATCTTTCAGAATAATGACATTCAAGGCCGGATTCAGACGCTCGGCGCGGGAAATGGCTTCTTCAAGAAGCTCCGAAGCTGCGACCTCTTTGTCCGCCACCATTTTTCCGAGTGCCAGACCGTCGGTACGGTCGTATCCGCTGAAAGTCATGTATCCTCCGCATGTTAGACCGACTCTAATGGTCACCCGCGAGCTTGTCATCGCTGCTTCGACACGCGTGCCGCGTGATTGTGACGGGCAAAAAAATTGCCGCACATCCATAAGCGCGGTAGGCTAGCGGCAGGGTAAGTCGGGGGTTTGAGTAATGAAGAAGATTCCGCTGGAGCCGGTCATCATCGGCTCATACAAGTTTTTGTCCCAGAACATCATCTCCATCATCGGGACTCTCTGGTTCCCGGTACTGGTGTTTTTCGCGGTTGTCGGCGCTTTTGCGTACGGGATTGTTCCGCATAATTGGCTGCACGGCGACTTCACACCGGTTGCTGATCCCGGCGCATTCATACGGGAGCGCCTTCCCGTCATCTTGTCCGCAGTGCCATGCATCATACTGACCATGGCGATCGCCGGCGCGATGATACAGGTCGGCATCCTGCGCCACGCCTTGGGAGAAAAGACCAAGCCGACTTATATCTTCTTTTCGCTGGGTGCGCGGGTTTGGCGGATGATTGTGGCCGTGCTGCTTTGCGTGGTGGTCTACGTCTGTCTGGTGCTTGCCGTAATTGCAGCGGTTATCGTGGTCAATTTGGCCATGGCCGTCATTCCCAATATGCCTCACATTTTGATCGCTCTCGTTCGAGCGGTTCTGGTGATTATAGGTATTGGCTGTGTCCTCTATGTCATGGTTCGGCTGTCCTTCTTCTTGCCGGCCGTGGTTGTGGCCGAGAACAAGGTGGGCGTTAGGCGTGCCTGGAAACTCGGCAAAGGCAATGTGTGGCGCATCCTCGCCGTCGTGCTCGTGGTTACTGTGCCGGCTGTGATCATCGGCGAACTGCTGATCTACATCACTGCGTTCAGTACCATCTTCTCGGCTGCGGCCCTTCACCCGGAACCGCAAACACCGGAACAGGCCATCAATTTCATGAAAACCTTCCTGCCGGTCTTGCCCGTTCTAGGGTGTGTCTATCTGGCGCTGGTCGTTGCTTTGACGGGCCTGAAGCTCGGTGCGATCGGCAAGGCCTACAAGGCCGTGACCGCGCCGGACGAGGCGGCCGTTTGAAGACAGAGTTCGAAAAAGCGATGGGTACCGGTTGCTGTTCGTGAACATCGAATCCGCGATCGGTACCCTCTGGCTTCCGTATCTCGTCCTGGCGGTTGTCGGTGCAGTGTGTGGCTGCCGGTGGTGGTCGTTGCTGGGGAGCGGACCGGCCTTGGCCGCTTTGCCGGGGCAATTTCTGGCGCATGGTGGGCGGTGTGACGGCTGATCGCCATTCCGGTCTGGTTGATCACAGATGTGATCGTGCCGGGCACTGCCGTGCCGGTTGTCCTGTCGGAAGCCGGCTTGCTGCCGCGACATCCCACCATGGCGGAATCTGAGCTGCTGATCAGAACAGTGCTTTACATATCGTCGGTTGTGGTGCCAGTGATGATTGTTGCCGGGATCGCCGTCCGCGTGTTCGTGGCGGACGTCATCGCAACCGCCAATAAGGCGGTCACTGCGCCCAAAGAGGATATTGCATGAAAAAGATTCCGGTGTGGCAGACTATTGCGGAAGCCTATCGCTTCACTTTCGTGGGCCTGGAGAAAATTATTGGGGTCGCTTGGCTGCCGATCATCCTGTTGACCATCGGCAGCTATTTCGTCAGCGGGCCGTTTCTCACCGGCATGGCCAACGCCATGGAGACGGGCAATGCGGTACAGCAGATGCAGTTGCTGGTCGGTCAGCTTGGTTACGGCCTGCTCCAGCTGGTGCTGGTGGCCGTCATCGGCGTGGCGATCACCCGCGAGATCCTCAATCCGATGCAGCGGCCGCTGTTTCTGCGCTTCTCCTTGGGAACGTCCGAGATGCGCGTCGTGGTCGGGATCGTCGGCCTCTATGCGCTGCTGTTCCTCACGGGCTTCATCTGCGTGATTCTGGGCTCGATGCTGGGGGGCGTCATTGCCTTGCCTGGAATGCCGGCCGGTATGGGGGGGGCGGCGATCTTCGCCGTCATCCTCTGTCCCATTCTCATCTACGTCTTCACGCGGCTGGCTTATTTCATCGTGCCGTCGGTGGTGATGGAAAGCGGCTTCGGTCTCGAACGCAGCTGGCAACTGGCCAAGAACAACGTCGGCCGGCTTCTGTTGATCGCACTGGCCGTGGTAATACCGGTGCTGCTGGTCAATGTGATTGTTCGAGCATCGGTCCTCGGACCGGATGCCTTGAAGGGCCAGATGGACTTGTTCGGTGACAAGGCAGCACAGGCGCGCCAGATCGCCGAGCAGTACCGGGTGCTTGCCGCCAATCTGCCGTTGTTGAAGGGCCTCGAATTCGTTCTGGCGCCCTTCATGTACGGGCTGACCTTCTCGGCGCCCGCCTTCGCTTACAAGGCTTTGACCGCCGAGGCCATGACCCCGGATTCACAAAGCCAGCAATAGGCAGCGGCCGTCATTTGGAGTATTCAGCCCGGCGGAATTCAGGACGGGATCGGCGATGACCGTGCTCGTGACCGGCGCTGCCGGATTCATCGGATATCATGTGAGCGAGGCGCTGCTGGCGCGCGGGGTTGCCGTTACGGGAGTCGACAACCTCAACGACTATTACGATGTGCGGTTGAAGGACGCCCGCCTGGAACGGCTGGCAAAGAGAGCCGGTTTCCGCTTTCTCAAGCTCGATTTCGCCGAGCGCGAGCCGATGTTGG
Source organism: Rhizomicrobium sp. (assembly GCA_046704685.1). Taxonomy (GTDB): domain Bacteria; phylum Pseudomonadota; class Alphaproteobacteria; order Micropepsales; family Micropepsaceae; genus Rhizomicrobium. Next base: position 4,159 of record JBJKRM010000288.1, on the reverse strand, counting down.
GCTTGGCGAATGAGGATTTCAGCCACATCGTCCATCTCGGCGCCCAGCCGGGTGTGCGCTATTCCTTGGTTAATCCGTTCGCCTACATCACGGCCAATGTGATGGGGCATGTGGTCGTGCTGGAGCTGGCGCGCAAGCTGAAGCACCTGAAGAATGTCGTCTACGCCAGCTCGTCCTCGGTTTATGGCGGCAACACCAAGCTGCCTTTCGCCGTCGGCGATGCGGTGGAGACGCCGCAATCGCTCTATGCCGCGACCAAGCGCAGCGACGAGTTGATCTCGCACACCTACGCCCATCTCTACGGCATCCCGCAGGTGGGATTGCGCTTCTTCACGGTCTACGGCCCATGGGGCCGTCCCGATATGGCGCCCATCCTGTTCACCCGCGCCATGCTGGCGGGCGAGCCGATCCGCGTCTTCAACGACGGCGAGATGTGGCGCGACTTCACCTATATCGACGACATCGTGTCCGGTGTGCTGGCCGCCATGGAGGCGCCGCCGAACAACACGCCGCCGCACAAGGTCTACAATCTCGGCAACAACAAGTCGGAGAAGCTGACCGATTTCATCGCCACGCTGGAGCGCTCCTTGAACGTCAAGGCCGAGATGAAATTCGAGCCGATGCAGCCCGGCGACGTGGTCTCCACCTATGCCGACATCGAGGAGACCAAGCGCGTCCTCGGCTTTGCCCCGACCACGCCGATGTCGGCCGGTGTGCCGAAATTCGTGCAGTGGTACCGCGAATTCTACGGCAAGTGACTGGCCGGGAAGGCGGCAGGCCTGCGCGCCGCGCCGCACTTCGCGGCGGGCGTCCGGCGTGCTACCAAACGCGCGGATCGTTCTGTTGGGGATGTCATGCGCATTCTGGCTCTGATCGCATCGGCTATGCTGTTGGCCATGACGCCCGGCTGGGCTGGCACCGTCTGGCGTTTTGACCGTCTCGACCACATCGGCGGTTCGCCCACCTATGTGGAGGGGAACCCGCAGATCATCGAGACCGGCGCAGGACCAGCCGTCCAGTTCGACGGGGTCAAGGATGCGCTGCTCATCGGCAAGCATCCGCTGGCGGGCATGAAGACCTTTACGGCCGAGGTGATCTTCCGGCCGGATGGCGGTGCCTTTGCGCAGCGCTGGATGCACATGGCCGAGATCGATCCCGCGACGGGAAAGGCCAGCCGCACCCGTTTCCTGTTCGAGATCCGGGTGGTCGGTCATCGCTGGTATCTCGACGCTTTCACCACCGGGCCGGGCTACAAGAAAACACTGGTGGTGCCGCAAAAGACCTTCCCGGTCGGCCGCTGGTACCGTGTGGCGATGCGGTACGACGGCAAGATGTTCAAGAGCTATGTCAACGGCGTGGTGCAGGCCGAGGCGCCGATCGCCTTCACGCCGCAAGGCCCCGGTCGCACCTCGGTCGGCGTGCGCATGAATCACGTGAATTACTTCCACGGTGCGGTCTACGAGGCCCGTTTCACGCCGCGCGCGCTGGCGCCGAAGGATTTCCTGGCGCTTCCCGCCGGGCTCAATCGGCGCAAGGAATAGGGCTACACTGCATTGGCCCGCGAATCGGGCGGGCGCCACACAAGCGGATCACCACCATGGCAGAGATCGTCTGGAAATTTGATCGGCTCGAGTCTATCGGCGGCCACGCCACCCGCAGGGAAGGCAATCCCAAGCTTATCGACACGCCGGCCGGCAAGGCGGTGTTGTTCAACGGCCGTGACGATGTGCTCTTCATCGAGAACCATCCGCTGGCCGGTGCCGGGCAATTCACCATCGAAGCGGTGTTCCGGCCGGATGGTGGCGCCTTCGAGCAACGCTGGCTGCATCTGGCCGAGGCCGATCCGGTGAACGGTGAGGCGCAAAGCCCGCGCACCCTGTTCGAGATCCGGGTGGTCGAGGCGGCGTGGTATCTCGATGCCTTCACCACGGGGCCTGGCTACAACAAGACGCTGGTGGTTCCCGAGAAGACCTTTCCGATCGGGCGCTGGTACGCCGTGCAGCAGACCTTCGACGGCAAGACGTATCGCTCCTATGTCGGTGGCGTGTTGCAGGCCGAAGCCGAACTCGTCTACACCCCGCAAGGGGCTGGGCGCACTGCGATCGGCATGCGTATCAACAAGGTGACGCCGTTCCAGGGGGCCGTGCTCCAGGCGCGTTTCACGCCGCGGGCTCTGTCGCCGGAAGAATTCGCCGCATTGCCAAAGGGCCTTTAGAACGCGGTGTGTCTTCCTGCTTCTGTCTGCGACCTGGCACCCTGAAAGGATGGCTGGAGCCCGCGCCGCCGCTATGCTTTCCTCGCACGGTGATTGCGACGGGTGAGCGATGAAGGCTGTCATTCACAAGCAAGGGCTTCTGCTGGACGACTTCTTCAAGGTGGAAGAGGCGCAGGTCTCCTATCAGCAGCGCGACGGGACCATGAGCCCGCCGGTCCGCCGGCTGGATCTGAAGCGCGGCGACGCGGTGTCTGCCCTTGTGGTCAACAAGGCGCGCGGCACGGTGATCCTGGTGCGTCAGTTCCGTTATGCCACGCTGGCGCGCGATGCCGGCTGGCTGACCGAGACCGTCGCGGGCCTGATCGATACCGGCGAGACGCCCGAGGCCGCCGTCCGGCGCGAGATCCTGGAGGAAGTGGGCTACGACGTGGAGCGGCTGGAGACGATTTCACGCTTCTATCCGACGCCGGGCATCACTTCGGAACGCATCATCCTGTATTACGCCGAGACCAAGGGCGATGCGCCGGTGAGCCAGGGCGGCGGCCTGGCCGACGAGCATGAGGATATCGAAGTCATCGAGCGGCCCTTTGCCGAAGTCTTCGCCATGCTCGACCGCGGCGAGATCGTTGACGGCAAGACGCTGATCGCCCTGATGTGGCTGCGGGAAAAGGTGCAAACCGCATCCTGAAATGATTGCGAAGGTTTAGCGGCCCACGGTCAATACACGCCGGCGCGGTTGAGGAAGGAGCCGCACCTCTTGTCCTCCTTGAGGACGTGCTCAAGCACCCATTCCATCAGGAAGTTTGCCAGTTCCATCGAGACGCCGCCGTGTTCGATCAGCTTGCGGCGGTATTCTGCGATGGCTTGGCGCAGGTATTCATGATGGGCGTGGATTTCGGCCATCTGCGGGTAGTTCGCCGCTGCCAGCATCCCTTCCTCGCGATTGCAGTGGGCGACGGCAAACTCATAAACCTGATCGACGACCGAACGGGCCATGGTGTCATTGGCCGAGCCGTCCATGATACTGTCGTACAGCTTGTTCAGCAGGTCGAAGAAATGCCGGTGATCGGCATCCAGAACGGCGACCCCGACACTGCACGAAGGTGACCAGTTGAGGAATGCCACGCGGAGTCTCTTTCTTGGACACTGCCAACATTCCGCGAGATAGGTTTTCATCTGGGTAAAGCGATGCCGGCGAACCACGCGGCCGCGCCCGCGGGTCGCAGCCGTTTTGTGCGTGTATCGTCCGATATTTCCCGCATTCCTTGCCTCGGGGCAACTGCGATGCAATTCGTCCCCAAAAAAGCGGCAGACCTGTTTGGCAGATCAAAACGGAGACGCTCTTCGGGCGCCGCAATCCTCACCCAAGACGCCGACTTTGTATATTCGCGCGCAATGCGCTCCAGTTCATCCTGCGCTTCGGCTGGCCAGCACCGAGCGCATTCGAGACGATCGGAGAGGGACTTGTTCGTGAACGAAGGTTATCACTTGCCGGCGCGGTCGGGGAATAGTGCTCCTGTCCCGGCATTCACATCCTTCAATACCACCTTTGCGAATGCACCTGGCTCCCCTTCCCCTCACCTCGCTTGCGCTCGGCCGGGGATGACACGCTTGTTTTGGTTTCAAGGTCGCTGAAACTTGGCGACGACGGCTTCCACGTCTTCGTCCGTCGTAAAACGGCCGGCAGCGGCGTCTTTCATGCCGCGCTCAATGCCTTCCCGCTCCGCTTAGGTTGGTGTGTAGGGGATATCAGACTGATCTGCAAAGAAGGTGTAGAACCAAGCACGAAACCTGGCCTGCTCGTCGGGAGCAAGGTTTTTCACCGCTTGCATCATTTCGTCCAGGGTCATTGGCGAAGCTTGGCATATTTCGCGATGTCGTTCTGCCGCGTTGTGCGGAATGAGTGTCAGGAGGTAGATGCTCTAGGTCCCAAATTCGAAGTCG
>JBJKRM010000287.1:0-3561 GCA_046704685.1 Rhizomicrobium sp. | reverse complement strand
AACAACGCCGCGTACCCATTCTCGAAGGTTCTGTAACAGTTGAATGAGGGGCTTGAGGACGGCATCAGCGGGTTCTTCCGCATGATTCCGGTTCTGATGACTGAAAAACCGCGAAAGCCGTGGTGGAAGTTCTGACGGATCCGGTTAGGCAAACTGAGTGGCTGCTCTCCGGGCCGGCGAGAAGCCGGTCTGCGTGCTTACTCTCTTTCTCAAGCCATGGCAGGGCGTGGGCCGATCATTTTGCGCCGTGGTTGCGCAAGTAGTCCGCGATTTCCTGCTCCCCTGGCACGCCTTGCTTTTTCGCTATGTGTTCGGCAATCTGCCACGCCGTCCATCCCGTGCCGTCCTTCAGGTTCAACTGTGCGCCGTGCGCCACCAGCATCTTTACGATGTCGAGATCGTCGTTATACGTTACGAGCATGAGCGCGGTGTCGCCGGCTCTGTCGCGCGCGTTCACGTCGGCTCCGTGTGCGAGCAGGGTCTTCGCGACGTCTGAGAAATCCCCATTCGCGACCGCCATCAATGCCGTGTCGCCATCGTGTTCTTTTTCGTTGACATCGGCGCCGTGGGCGATCAGGAACCGCACCATATCCGCCTTATCCTCCATGGCCGCGACGACAATCAAAGGCCGGATGCGCTGCTCCCTGAAGTTTGGGTTGGCGCCATGGGCGAGCAGATAGAGGGCGACCTTTCTGTTGTCGTAGGAGACGGCTCGCGTGAGTTCGTCGTTTCGACTCACTCCGTTTGCGAGCAGATAGCCGGCAATATTCGCATGGCCGCCAGCAATGGCGTAATCCAGAGGGGTTTGACCGCTTTTGTTGGCGTCGCCGGGGTGGGTGCCCATCTTGAGAAACTGTTCAACCTGATGCAAGCGCCCGTAGTAGCAGGCACGGTCGAGGGGCGTCGCGGTGCTGATGTCCACTTGCTGGGTTGGTGCCGCGGGCCGTTGCGCCCAAACCAATATGGTGAGGAGCCATGCGGTACCGAGCGCGGCAGCGATTCGGAGGGATTGGCGATTTCTCATGGGCTGGTCTTCCTATGGACTGGCGATTGCGCGCCGTGGCTGAGGAGATATTGCACGATCCGCGGATAATGGTTTTTCTTGGCAAAACTCAGGACGGTCTCGCCGTGGTCGTCTTTCAGATGGACGTTCGCACCGTGGGTGTGCAGAAGCTGCACCAGATCTAGATAGCCGTCGCTGGCCGCCCACATCAGCGCGGTGCGTCCGTGATGGTCCCGGGCGTTGACTTTGGCGTGGTGGGCCAGAAGATACCGCGCTGCGGAGAGACGGCCGTGACTGGCCGCGTAGATCAAGGCGGTGCGTCCTTCGTTGTCGGTTGCAGCGCTGTTTGCGTCGTGGTGCGCGAGGTATTCCACCACATCCAGATGTCCGTTGGCGACGGCTCCCAGCAGAGCCGTGCCGCCTGCATTGTCTTTTGCGTTCACGTCTGCGCCGTGCTGGATGAGTGCCTGAACAAGATTCATCTCGCCGAGGGCCGCTGCCTGGATCAGCGCTGTCTGGCCTTCGATGTCCCGCGCATTCACGTTTGCTCCAAATGCTGCGAGCATCTGTCCCAGGTTGGTGCGATGATGCGCCGCCGTCCATACCAGAAGGGCTACGCCGTCGAGTTCGACATTGGGTTTTGCGCCGCGCTGGAGCAGATACTGCACGACGGCAAGATGGCCGTGCCTGGCCGCCAGTGAAAGAGCTGTGGCGTGAGCGCGGTCTGCCAGGTTGAGATTCGCTCCACGGCTAACCAGGATGCGCACGCGATCCAAATGGCCCGCACTCGCCGCATAGAGGAGGGCCGTGGCGTCGTCGCGGTCTCTGGCATCAGGGTCGGCTCCATGCGCCAGCAGCAGGAGCATGATCTTTGCGCGGTCTTGATTCGCCACTGCGATTGGCCTGCTCTGTGGATTGAGGTCGAGGCCGAGCGCGAGCAGGGCGGTCATACTCTCGGCTCCGCGCACATTCACATCAGCGCCATGCTGCACCAGCCATTGCGCGACGGCAAGGCGTCCCCAGGACGAAGCGACGATGAGCGCTGTATTTCCGTTGGGGTCGCGTACGTTGACGGGTACGCCGTGAGCTACCAGGGTCTTCACGGCTGGCAGGTCACCCTTTTCGGCTGGCAAAAGGAGTGCGTGGGCGCCCTTTTGCGCAACCTGCTTTGGTATTCGGGGCTGTTGTGCCCCGAGTGTGGCCGCAAATAAAAGGAGCATGGCGAGCGTTGCGACGCGCCGGCAAACGCGGTGGTTGTAAAGCCAAAACTCCCGGAGTGCTATTGGAGGCTTCATAATTATCGTCAAAAGAATCTTGTCTCGCTTTGCCCGTAGCGCGGAGAGAACTGAAGGATGATGGGCAACAAGGCCGGATTGTTCTAATTCGCGCCATGGCGGCGGAGATACTCCGCAATGTCCCGATGTTCCTCGTTGACCGCCTCTTGCAACGCTGTAGAACCGTTGTTGTCTTTGACATTCACGTCAGCACCGTGACTCACAAGCGCTCGGACAATATCCAGTCTGTCCGCACTGCCGTATGTAGCATCAATTAGCGGAGTATCGCCGGATTTGTCCCTTGCGTTGACGTCAGCCCCATGGGCTATCAGCCAGTTGACTGCACCTAGCTTATCGAACTCGGCCGCGTAAAATAGCGCTGTGTCGCCGGAAGCATTTTTCGCGTTGACGGGAATCCCCTGAGCCAGCAGAAACGGCATCACGGAAGCTCGCCCGCCCTCGGCAGCATACATCAAGACAGTTGTGCCCTGACTATCGAATGCGAGCGGGTCAGCTCCATGCGCGACCAGCAGCCGCGCCAAGTCCAGATGCCCAGCGAGCGCAGCCATCATCAGGGCCGTGGCTCCATACTGGGTCACAGTCTCCCTTTCATCCGCGTTGGCCCCCTTTTCAAGCCATTCGCGAACTTTCGCCGGCCGATTGTCTTCCGTTTCCCACAAAACAGGTTTCCAACTTTCGGACTCCGACAAATTGGAGCACGTCTTCTCCAACCACTTCGCTTTTAGCGCGGCAATGCCGCCGATGGCGGCATCCGCATGGGGGCCATCGGGATCGGCCGCGAGGTACCAACGAAACATCACGACCGCCTCAGAAAGTGGGAAGTAGTGCCAGGTATTCTGCATGGCTACTCCGGCGTCAAAGTAGTATTCCGGGACCCATGGAGCCTGGTCGATGGCCTTCCGGAATGCCTCTCCTGCCTTGTTTATATCTGCATGCTCTTCGTCCGGAGTGTGACCATACCTGGCTCCTTTGAGGAGATCACGCCCCAAGGCCCATTGTTCCTGTGCCGATGCCGGTATCGCGGGAGGGGGATGCAGATGGCGGGCCAGAGAAATGAGATTCAGCCGAAGCGGGCCGTCAATCAGCGGCTTGAGATTCAAATCCGGGGTGTACACGCCCGCAGTATGGCAGTTATGTCCAGGATACAACCCGTAAGGCATGGGAGTTAATTTGCTGTAAAGGAATTCCTTTGCGTCCCCAGGAAGACCTTGGATCCATTCCCCGGTAGCCCAAGGCTCCGGGCTTTCATTGTAAGCTCTTGTC
>JBJKRM010000286.1:0-9777 GCA_046704685.1 Rhizomicrobium sp. | reverse complement strand
TTGTAGGCCGGTTCCAGTCGCCGGTTGCGCCCGGATGTTGCCATTGTCGCATCTGGATCGGTGACGCAGACCTTCTTGTATTTGCCGGTTGTCTTCGCGTTGCGTTCGGCCTCATCGCCCGGCTTGTTCTCCGCTTCGACCTTCTCCACCCAACGCTGGGCTAGCGCCTCCCAGCTCACATTGGCGCGGATCAACGAGGCATCGATATGGACGATCTCGCCCTTGGCGATTCCCGCCGAAACGCAGGCCCGCACCGTGCGCTCGAACACTTGTCGGAAACGCGCCTCGCCCCATCGCTGCCGGATACGGGTCAGGCTGGAGTGATCGGGTAGCTGCTCCGTGAGCGAAAAGCCGCAGAACCAGCGGATTGCCAAGTTGACCGCCGCTTCGCGCATCAGTTTGCGATCGTGCACGATGCCGAGCAAAAAGCCCGCCAGCATGAGCCGGACCGCAACCTCGGGGGCGATTCCAGGGCGTCCGTTGTCGAGGCAATAGAGATCTTCGACCTCGGTGCGCAGCCACGATAGATCAAGCACACGGGCTACACGGGCGAGCGTAAGCGGTGCGGGGCTCCCACGTTGCTGAGCGTCGGCGGCGGCGCGCACGATCCGCAGTGAGTCGTTTGGGGTCGTGTATCATATATGGTCGACATTAATGACGACACGAAGCCGGTCTGGCGAAACGTCGAAGTGACTGGGGTTGTCCGTCGGCGGCGCTGGACGGATGAGGAGAAGGGACGGATCGTTGCGGAGGCTGTGGCGCCGGGGGCGGTGATCGCAGAGGTGGCGCGGCGGCACGATCTGATGCCGCAGCATCTGTCGAACTGGATCAGGGCGGCCAAGGATGGCCATTTTGCGCTGCAGGCTGACAATGTGCCGGCATTCGTGCCGGTGGTGTCGGTCGAGCCGGAACGCAGACACAGGCCCGCTGGACGGGAGCGGACCGCATCCATAGAGGTCACGATCGGCTCTGTGAAGGTGAAGGTGCCTGGCGGTACCGATGCGCGCACGGTGGAAGCGGTTCTGCGTGCGGTGCGACGTGCTTCGCCATGAACGGCGGGATTCTGGTTCCGCCCGGACCGATCCGGGTTCTGCTGGCCACCAAGCCGGTGGACTTCCGTCGCGGCGTGAACGGCCTTGCGGCCCTGGCAAAGGAGCATCTCAAGGTTGATCCGTTCTCTGGTGTGATCGTCTGCTTCCGGGCAAAACGTGCTGACAGAGTGAAGCTGATTTTTTGGGACGGTACTGGCCTCTGCATTTTTGCGAAGCGTCTTGAGAAGAGCAAGTTCCAGTGGCCACGGATTGAGGACGGCGTGATGCGTCTGTCCGCCGCTCAACTCGGCGTACTCCTCGAAGGCTGTGATTGGAAGCACGTGCATGTTCCCAAGATCGCGCGTCCTGAAGCTGTGCAGTGATATGCGGTGAAGTGAATCGGATGCAAAATAGCGCGCTACAATCGGCGTATTTTGTGTTCCACTTCGCGCATGGCATCGCTTGCTGATTCTCTTCCTTACGATGTTGAAGGACTGCGTGCCTTCGCGCTGAAGGTGATCGCCGAACGCGATGCGGCGCTTTCCGAGTGTGATGTCCTGGCCAGGGAACGTGATGCCGAGCGAGCCGAACGCGAGAAGCTGCAAAGCCTTTACGAACACGTGCATCATCTTCTGCGCAAGGCCAACGATCACCGTTATGGCGCGAAAAGCGAGAAGCTCGATCGGCTGCCGCCGGACCAGCTCAAGCTGGCGCTTGAAGACATCGAAATCTCGATTGCCAGGGACGAGGCAGCCACGGAGAAGAAGCAGCCCTGTCTGCCGCGCACACGCCGCCAGCCCGGACGGGCAGCGCTGCCCAAACACCTGCCGCACCTTCACGAGACGGTGGCGCCGGAAAGCACCAACTGCCCGTGTTGTGGTCTGCCCATGCATGTGATTGGCGAAGAAACGAGCAAACGGCTGGATGTGGTGCCGGCGCAGTATCGGGTGATCGTCACACACCGTCCCAAGCTCGCCTGCCGAGCTTGCGAGAAGATCGTGCAGGCCAATGCTCCCGAGCATCTGATCAAATCCGGCCTTCCCACCGAGGCGATGGTGGCCTCGGTTGTGGTGGCCAAGTATGGCTGGAATCTGCCGCTCTATCGCCAGGAGAAAATGCTTGGCCTGCAAGGCATCGAGATCGACCGTTCCACGCTCGCCTTCTGGGTCGGTTATGCGGCAGCGGAGCTTGCGCCGCTTTACGAGCGCCTGAAAGAGACCCTTCTTGCTTCCGCAAGGATCGCCGTGGACGAGACGCCGATTCCCGTGCTCGATCCCGGACGCGGGCGCACCAAGACCGGCTACTTCTGGAGTATTGCGCGCGACGACCGGCCGTTCGGAGGAAAGGATCCGCCCGCCGTCGCTTATACCTACTCGCCCGGCAGAGGCGGCGTTCATTTGCAGGCGCTGCTCAAGGACTATCGCGGCATCGTGCAGTGCGACGGTTATGCGCCGTACAAGAAGCTGCCGAAAGACCGCATCACCACCGCATTTTGCTGGGCCCATTGCCGCAGGCCTTTCTTCGACATCGCCCGCAAAGGCAATGCGCCGATCGCCACGCAGGCGCTTCTGCGTATCGCGCAGCTTTACCGCATCGAACAAAAGATCAGAGGAAAAAGCCCCGAAGAAAGAAGAGCGGTACGCCAAGAGCAATCGGCTCATCACGTGAACGCCCTCAAGGCATTCCTCGGAAAGCAGCTCAGCCGCGTCTCAGCCAAATCGCCCATCGCCGATGCCATCCGCTATGCCCTCACGCACTGGGAAGGCTTGACCCGCTTCCTCGATGACGGCCGTATCGATCTCGACTCCAACATTGTCGAACGTTCGATGCGTCCGCAAGCGCTTACGAGAAAGAATGCCTTGTTCGCGGGGCATGATCGCGGCGGCCAAAATTGGGCTTGCGTTGCATCGTTGATTGAAACCTGCAAGCTCCAAGGCATCGATCCGCAACCATATATCGCAGACGTTCTGACCCGGCTCGTCAATCTATGGCCCATGAGCCGTCTCGACGAACTTCTACCAGCCGCTTGGGCCGCCGCGCGCACTCAACTTCAACGCGCCGCCTGAGCCGCTCGCCAAAGTCAAGCCCTCAGCAACGTGGGAGCGCCGCACCGCTTACTCATAGCCAGCTGTTCAGCGGACTCCTAAAAAAAGCGCCGGGGATGCTATCCCCGGCGCTGTATTGCGAGGCAGGAAAGACTCAGTAGGTGTATTTCACGCCGAGATAATAGACTGGACCAGTCTTGTGGTACTGGTACGCACGCTGGGCGTAATAGTCGGCTACGATGTCACTGGCCTGATCGGTCAGGTTCAATCCATCGAATGTGAGCATCATGTGCTCGTCGTACTTGTACGAAACCGATGCATCGAGGTTGAAGGTCGACTTGCTCCAGATGCCGTAGTTGTTGTTATTCGAGGCAATGTTGGAGTTGATCAGGTAATGGCTACGGAAGGCACCGGTCATGCGGGCCTGGAAAGTGCCGTCGTCGTAGTACACTGTACCGTTGTAGCTGACACGCGATAGGTTGACGAGGTCCGCCTTCATGATCAGCGTGCCGTTTGTATTGTAGTAGGACTGCTGTGCCTGGACGTAGGTGAAGTTGCCCAAGACGCCGAAGCTATCGAATGGATGCGGCAGGAAGTCGAGTTGCTGCTGCCAGTTGATCTCCGTTCCCCACAGCGGTGCGCCCTTGGCATTGACCGTAGCGGTGTAGGTCCATTCCGTGTTGGCACCTTGACTGCACTGCGTTGCCGTCACCGTGCTCCAATCGCTGCCGGTACCGCCGCACGCGCCAACAAACGCTTCCTGACTCAGGCCGAATGGATTGTTGGCGGCAATGCCGGTTGTCTGCACCGACTGGATGAAGGTATCGATGTGTTTCCAGAAGCCGGCAACCGAGAGAAGCGAGCCCTTGCCGTAGTAATACTCGAACGCGAGATCGAGGTTCTTCGACCGTGTTGGATTGAGCGTCGGATTACCGACCTTAGCCGACGCGTTAGCGCCGGATACCGCCACCGAGCCCGTGGGAAGCATGCTGCTCATGTTGGCCCGCGACATCGCCAGACTGGCGTTGAAACGGATCAGGAAACCATCCACGGGTTCCAAAACCGCATTCAACGACGGCAGCCAGTCATGATAGACGTGATGGCCTTCGACCGGCGTGATGACGCTGTTGACCAGCGCATAGCCCACTGACTTCGAATCCGTCAGAACGTACCGGGCGCCGATGTTGCCACGGAATCCTATACCGCCCAGTTCTGTATCCCAGTCCATCTGCAACCAAGCGCCGTAGTCATCCTCACGCACGGAGCCTGAGTTCGAATAACCGGCATTGGGTGACATCGGGAACACGGATGGATTCAGCACGCCGATGTCTTGCTCCGCTTTGGGGAAGTCGAACGTGAACCAAGTGGTGTCCGAACCCTTCGGCGCACCGACATCCGGTAGCGTGATGGTGGTCGTGAAATCCGTCAGCGGCACTGACCGCACGGCGGCAGACAACGAGGTGTCTTCACCCGTCCCGCCGGTGCTGCGGCGCAGTTCCAACGTCCCAAATCCGTAGTTGCGGTAATCGAAACCACCGGAGAACTTCACGGAATCGTTAGCATTGTATGAGAAATCGCCTTGGACAGTGCGGAACGAGTTGTAGGCATATTCCTCACGTTGGCGGACATTTGACAGGAACCAGCCGCTTGGCGAGCTGACGTCGACATTCCCGAAGTTCAGCATCGGCATGTTGCCCTGGCTATAGTCATAGACGAATGGATCGCTCGCGGTGCCGGCGCCGCAGTTTGTGGGCGAACTGACGGTTCCGAGGCAACCATAGTCGGCCATGATGGTCGCCTGAATCGGATTGCGGAAATGCGATTCCGTCCAGCCGGCCAGCACATGCACCTTGAATGTGTTGGAGAACGAATGCGTGCCATCCACGGTCATCTGCATGAAACGCGTATCGAGGTGATCCATGCGATGCTCATCGCGCAGACCGACGCCGACGACTTCTGCGTGGTTGAGGCTCTGCGTGGTACCACCGATCGAATTGATGCCTGTATTCGGGCCAAAGTCGCTTGAACTAAAATTGATGAGCGACATATAGTGGGTACCCGTCACGGTGTAATAGGTGGTCGTGGCGGTGTTGGCATCGACATAGTTCTTCGTCGTGCCAGCCCCCGACGTCGAGAACGACGGCGCTTCGATGTAGTACTCATTGCGAACCTGTGCGTAATCCGCATACAGACCGTCGATTGTGAACAGGGTGTTCTCATCAGGCTGCCACTGTAGCGAGGCCGTCATGCCGAGGCGCTTCGAATGCGTCGGTACGATGTCGTAGCGCGGGAAGCGCGGACGGAAGGCCGCATTGGCCGCGTCGTAGTCAGCACCGCTGGTGGCCCCGTTGACACTACCGAAGGTGTAGCTACTGGAAACTGCACCTGACGTGCTGGTATTGATATCGCTCAACCACCGTACCGAGCTGTTACCCGCTTCCATCGTGTTGGTTACCGAATAGGCGATCGAGATCAGCGCACCCAACTTTCCGCCAGCAAAGGTGTCGGAGATCAGGGCTGCTGCCCGCGGATTGAAACTGCCGGCAAGGTCCTGATAACCGCCCTGGAACGAAGACGTGAACATGAAGCCCGAATAGTCGAACGGATGGGCTGTCGACATATCGACGGTGGCGCCGAGCGAGCCTTCTTCCAGATCGGCCGATGCCGACTTGTGGACCGTCAACTTGTTGAAGAGGTCTGACGCGAAGACATTGAAGTCGAAGGCGCGGCCGCGATTGGTACCGCCGCCCGACGTCGACACATCCTGCGCGCCCACCGTTGCCATCGCCTCGATGCCATCAATACGGACGCGGGTGAACTGCGCACCCAGACCACGGACCGTGATTTCACGCCCTTCGCCCGACTCACGGGTGATGTCCACGCCAGGAATACGCTGAAGCGATTCCGAAACGTTCATATCCGGAAATTTGCCGATGTCCTCGGCAAGGATGGAGTCAGACGCTTCGACCGAAGAGCGCTTCAGATCCAAAGCCTTCTCAAGGCTTGCGCGGTAGCCCGTGACGACTATCGTCTCCATATTCTCATCGTCTTGGGCGTATGCAGTACCGGTCGCGCCAAGCACAGCCAGTACTGCAATTGCGGACGCGCTTAATCTAAGCCGCGACATGGCGGCACGAGTTCTGTTTGGCTTCAACACTTCATTCCCTCCCTCGCTGCTGCCATTCCTTTTCTCGGCGACAGCATCAATTCAGCTGCTTTCTGAAAGCACCGGCAGATACCGGAACTGCCACCGGTGTCATTCCTCCATGACACCGGTGGCACGTGGATGATACGTCGGATGACAACGGACGTACAGATGCGCCGCACTTTGTGTTCCAGGAATGGAAGTTAGCGATGTAAGACGGCAACACCTTCAAGCAGTTAGTGGTAACGCTACCCGGGGCCAACTCCGCGATAGATATGAGAAATTCACGATTTATATGCTTACATAAAGCTTACATAAGGCGATGGAGCTGAGTTCACAAGAGCTTGAACGGGGGACCGGTCGACAGTGGGGCCAGCCCCGGCACCAGGCCGTCCCGGCTGCCAGAAAATGTCGGTCTCGCGCGCCTTTTTGGCCTGACTCGGGCAACGGAACGGGGGTATGAACGACGGCCCCCAAGGGAGTGCCGTCGCCAATGACACCGGTTTCGACTCGCCGAGCAGTCCTCCTCTCCTCCATGGCCGCGGCGGCCGCCAGCCAAACCGCCATCGCGCGAGGCGCCCCACCGGTGGCACGCACCGGGGCCGGTAAGGTGCAGGGCGAGACCAGCCAGGGGATCCATGTCTTCAAGGGCATTCCCTACGGCGCCGACACCAGGCCGCGGCGCTTCCAACCGCCGATCAAGCCGACGCCGTGGTCCGGAATCCGCAAGACCATCGCCTATGGTCCGGCCTGCCCGCAGCGTTCGCCGGAACCCAACCAGAGCGAGGACTGCCTTTATCTCAATGTCTGGACTCTCCGGCGCTGCGTGACGGCGGCAAGCGCGCGGTGATGTTCTATATCCACGGTGGCGCCTACTCGAACGGCTCCGGCTCGGCCAACATCTATGACGGCGTCAACCTGGCCAAGCGCGGCAATGTGGTGGTGGTCACCGTCAATCACCGCCTCAATGCCTTCGGCTATCTCTATCTCGGCATGAAGAGCGACCGCTTTGCCGATTCCGGCAATGTCGGACAGCTCGACCTCATCCAGGCGCTCGAATGGGTGCGCGAGAACATCGCCGAGTTCGGCGGCGACCCGGACTGCGTGTTCGTGTTCGGCCAATCCGGCGGCGGCGCCAAGATCGCCACCATGATGGCCCAGCCGGCGGCCAAAGGGCTTTTCCATCGCGCCACCACGATGAGCGGCCAGCAAGTGACGGCCTCCGGCCCGCTGCATGCCGACCGGCGCGCCACCGACTATCTGAAAACGCTCGGCCTCGGCGGCAAAGATCTCGAAGCACTGACCACAATGCCCGCCGCAAAACTGGTCGCCGCGCTCGCCACGACCGATCCCATCCTCGGCTCCGGCGGGGTCTATTTCGGCCCGGTTCTCGACATGCGATCGCTCAAGCGCCACCCTTTCTATCCCGACGCGCCGTCGCAATCGGCCGACATCCCGATGATGATCGGCAATACGCATGACGAGACGCGGGCCTTCATCACCGATCCCGGCGTCTATCATCTGACCTGGGCCGAACTGCCGGACCGCCTGGCCAAGAATCTGCGCGTCGACATCCTGCCGTCTTATGTCATCGAGAAATACAAGGGCTGGTTCCCCGGCATTTCGCCAACCGATCTGTTTTTCCTCGCCACCACGGCGGGGCGCTCGTGGCGCGGCGCCGTGATCGAGGACGAGCGGCGCGCCGAGGCGGGCACGCCGGCCTTCGCCTATCAACTCAACTGGGCGACGCCCAATCCCCTGCGCCGCGCCCAGCACATGACGGACATCCCGCTGGCCTTCGACAACACCGACAAGAAAGGCGCCATCACCGGCAACAGTGCAGCGGCGCGCCAGATGGCGGCGGTCATCAGCCAGACCTTCATCACCTTTGCCAAGACCGGCAATCCCAACAATCCGCTGATTCCGCATTGGACGCCCTATTCGATGGCGCGGCGCGAGACCATGGTGTTCGACCTGCCGCCGCACCTTCAGAACGATCCGCGCGGGCGCCAGCGGCGCTTGTTCGAGACGGTGCCTTATATCCAGCCGGGGACTTGAGCGGCGGCGGCCGATCGCGGCGCTTCGCGGGGCTGCTTCCCGTCTTTGTTTCGAACGCTTCGAAATTGGTACAACGCGTTGCGGCGCACGGCGTTTTGGTCGTTCCTTTGGGTCTGTTTTGCCCCCTCGTGGCGGCATCTGGGACGTTTCCGTCCGGCCGCCTCCCGTGTTGCGCCCTTGGCCGACAGAGACCAACGGGCTTTCTTGAATTCGAATAGGGTTTTTTGCGGTCAACGCACTGGCCGGCCGCGCTTTTCGCTTTACGTCGTGGCGGCGCGGCAGGCGGCCCCTCCAGCCTTGGGATTCGGATTCGCGCAAGGGATTGATCATTGATGGTCATTCCACGCCGGAAAAAGGCGGTGGGACATACAATGCTGTCTTTCTTGCGCGCGAAACGCACATGCATATTACTTCACCAGCGATGTCAAACAGCGGCACCTGAGATCGGAATCGGCCGGCGCGATTTCAAGAGGGTGCGACGATGTGTGCTTTATTCAGCCCGTGTCGCGATTGCAGGTGGGAATGCGCAGAACCACAGAGCGAGACCGCCGTTCGGACTTCACGCCGGGGACAATTGCTCCAGGTACGCATTTCACAAAGCCCGGTGCCGCCCGGCAAAGAACAAGGCGCCGGGCGACAGGCCGTTAAATCTACTCTGACCCCATTTCTTTGACCCCATTTCTTTTCCCGTTATTTCTTGGAAATTATGGCGACACAATACTTGATTGGCTTCACAGATTTCGTCGTCTGACTGCCAATTAAGTATTAGAATTGGGATCTGCAAATTCGCACCCCGAGGCGAGAAATGGGCGAGCCAACAAAGCGACGAACACCTTATGGCAGGGCATTCCGGAGGAATGCTTACGGAATGGGTTTGATAGTGCTGATATACGCTGCCATTCGAGTGTTGTTTGGTGGCATTAGACTTCTGCATGACGCAGACTTCGGAGTAGAAATTGGAGCGTTATTGCTGGTTGTCGTTTTCTACGCCTTGGTAATTCCATTCGCCGATAGATGGCGCGAAAGAGGGAATTAGAGCTTGCCCTGCGCCGCCCGCGCGAGGCCTTCGCTGATGTGGCGGCGGGCGGCTTCGGCATCGGCCCAGCCGAAGATCTTAGCCCATTTGCCGGGCTCCAGATCCTTAGTAGTGGCCGAAGAAGTGCTCCACCTGGTGGCGAAGAATTGCAAAAATTGGGGTCAAAATTGGGGTCAGAGTGGAATTCTTCCACTGCACGCCGACGATAGGCAGTTAAATCTACTCTGACCCCATTTTCCCTTTAACGGAGGCATATTCGGCTTTATCTGGCCCTAGTTGATGATGCGCGACATAAATCGGATGACAGATCGCCGGACAATACCTGTCGCTCCGCCACAATATAGCATAATACAATGGGAGTGATGTGATGTCCAAAAAACGCCTGAGTATAAAATCTAAGAATATTATAGGACTGTTTTTTGGGGCGGTCGTGCTTCTCGTTTCTCTTACTTTGGTGGCTAG
>JBJKRM010000285.1:0-5479 GCA_046704685.1 Rhizomicrobium sp. | reverse complement strand
AAGGGATAACTGCCGATCGCCACGTCTGGATGCCCTTTCTGCACACGCGCCAAGCCGGCGGCAATCGAACCTTCCGCAACTCGCGCCCCGATTGTGACGGCATGAACAATGCGCCCCCGCTTCAACCGCGGCGCGATGTCTTCCAACATCACCTGCATGACCGAGGGGACGCCCGCCATGACGAAGACGTTGTCCAACCGGAAACCGGGCGCGGCGGAAACCCCGTTGCGGATCAGTTCGCCGCCCAACGGAACGCGCGCCATACGCTTGCGCATGTCGTTGAGTTCGTCGGGGTTCTCGGCAAAGCGCGCCTTCAAGAGGGCCATCGCCTCGGGATGAAAATCGATGCCGACGCCGAACGCCCTGGCCACCGCATCGGCGGTGATATCGTCATGGGTGGGACCGATCCCGCCGGTGGTGAAGACGTAGGTGTAGCGGCGGCGCAGGGTGTTGAGAGTCGCGACGATCTCCTCTTCGACATCGCCGACCACCCGGATTTCCCTCAGGTCGATGCCGAACGGCACCAAAAAGCGCGCGATGGTGTTGGAGTTGGTGTCCTGTGTGCGCCCGGAGAGGATCTCGTTGCCGATCACCAGGACGGCGGCGGTGGGATTGTCGCTCATCGCGCCAAGTTTGGCCGCGGTTGCGCCCGAAAACCAGCCCGGATCGCAAAACCAAAGCCCTTCCGGCGGGACGAAGCCGACAAACAGCCGCGAAAACGCGGCCAAATCCTTCGCGTAGGGGCAATTCCGGGGTCCTCAAAGGGTGGAATTGTTGAAAATTGCGCCCTAGATTAGACTCTAGGTTAAAGCGAGCAGATGTTTTCCCTAATGCACGAAGCCGAGGTTTTCGAAGCCGCCCGCAAGGCGCATTTTGCCGTAGCCCTGCACACGCAGAAGGATTTCGAAGGCATGCGCAAGGCCGGCCGGCTGGCCGCCGAGGTGCTGGACCTGCTGGTGCCGGAAGTGAAGCCCGGCGTCACCACCGCCGCTCTCGACAAGCTGGCCTATGACTACATCGTGAGCCACGGCGCGATCCCTGCCTGCCTGGGCTACCGCGGCTACAAATACACGCTGTGCACCTCGATCAATCATGTGGTGTGTCACGGCATGCCGGCGGACCGCCCCTTGCGTGACGGCGATATCGTCAACATCGACGTCACCGTGATCCTGGACGGCTGGCACGGCGACACCAGCCGCATGTATCTGGTGGGAGACGTCAAGCGCAAAGCCACACGGCTGGTCGACATCACCTACGAATCCATGCTGCGCGGCATTGCGGCGGTCAAACCGGGCGCCACCACAGGCGACATCGGCCATGCCATCCAGTCCTATGTCGAAGGCGAGGAACATTGCAGCGTGGTGCGCGATTTCTGCGGCCATGGCGTGGGACAGGTGTTCCATGCCCTGCCCAATATCGTGCATTACGGCAAACCGGGCTACGGCATCGGATTGAAACCGGGCATGTTCTTCACCGTGGAACCGATGATCAACCTCGGCGGCTATGGCGTGAAGGTGCTGGGCGACGGCTGGACCGCTGTGACCCGCGACCGCTCGCTGTCGGCACAGTTCGAGCATTCGATCGGCGTCACCGAGGATGGCGTGGAGATCTTCACGCTGTCGCCCAAGGGCTTTCACAAGCCGCCCTATTTTTAGCCGTCGTTCGGGCCAAGGGCGATTTGATCGTCGGCTGTCATCCCGGGTGAGCGATCGGAACGAAGGTGGCAAGACCCACTTCAAAACTTGTCGGAATTCCGGGTGGGTCCCGGATCGCGCCCAAGTGCCAGATGACGAGATCATCCCGGGCGCGTCCGGGATGACAAGTATGGTGCATTAAGCGAAGAACACCCGTCTAGTCAGCAGCCACAAACACCACTTCCCCCGACAGCTCTGCCACCGCGTCGTGCAGACGGTCGGCAATCTCTTGCGGCGCCAGATCGGGCGGCAGCAGCATCGGTTTGCCGAAACTGATGGTGAGAGGCTTGAGGCGTGGCAGCCGCGCCGTGCGCGGCATGGCTTCGAAGGCCCCTTCGACGAAGGCCGGTATCACCGGCACGGGCGCCTGTTTCAGTACCAGACCGATGCCGGGCAGGAAGTGCTGCAGCTTGCCATCCGGCGAGCGCCAGGACTCCGGGAACCACACCAGCCCATTGCCGCGCCGCAGCACTTCGGCTGAAACAGTCAACGTTTCACTGGCGCGCTTTTCGTTGGCGGGGAACACGTTGAGAGCGCGCAAGATGGCACGGCGCCAACCCGCCGAAAACAGACGCACCGCATCGCCGGCCCAATAGACTTGGCGCATGCGATCCATCCCCAGCGCCGCGGCCATCATCGCGACATCGAGATCGCTTTCGTGATTGGCGACCACGATGAACGAGCCCTGCGACGGCAGGTTCTCACGTCCTTCCACCGTCAAGCGGAACAGGCCTTTCATCAGGGCGGTGTTGAAGGCAAGCAGAACCCGCGCCAGGAGGGCAAACAGCGGACCGGACGGCCTCAGCCAATGATCGATGATGTCCGCCGCGCCATCGGCGTTCTCGTTCGCCGGCTTGAGACAGACCTGGCGCAACAAATCGCGGATGGTGAGACTTTCACCCGCTTGGCCTTCGTCCAGCTGTACACCGAGTTGCTGTTCCAGCACCAAACCGAGCGACACCCATTCCAGGGAATCGATGCCGAGATCGAGCAGCGGCGAGGCGTCGAGGTGCACCGGCTTGTCGGGATAGCGTTTCTTGAGCAGCGCAAACACGGATTTCGCCGGCTCTCCGGCGAGCAACGCCTTGTCATCTTCGCTCAAGGGAGCCTGCGTTTTCCGCACGGTCCCGGCCGCATCATAGATCGGTTTAAGGCGGAAGCGCTGGAATTTGCCGAGCCGCGTCTTGGGCAAGGGCTCGCGCACGATGCGAAACCCCGCCAAGCGCTCATAGGACGGCAAGGTCAACGCCGCCTCGGACAGCGCCACGCGGATCACATCGTCGACCCGTGGATGGCCGGCGGCGCGGATCGCTTCCAGATCGGGCAACACCAGCGCCACCAGCACTCCATCACGCTCGAGGACGGCCAACTCCTTCATGAAGGGGCTGGCATAGTGTTTCTCCAACTCATCGGGATGCAGCTTCTTGCCGCCGCCCAGCACCAGCGTCTCCTTGATGCGGCCGGTGACGAACAGAAAGCCGGCCCGGTCGAGGTAGCCGACATCGCCGGTACGGAACCAGCCGTCCGACGTGAAGGCATCACGATTGGCGTCCTCGTTGTTGCGATAGCCGGCAAACACCGACGGCCCCCGCAGCTGGATCTCGCCTTCCTCGCTGCCGTTCTCGGCCACGATGCGGATCTGACCACAAAACGGCCGGCCTTCGCTCTCATAGCGCTCGTTGCCCGGCAGATTACCGGTGAAGATGGAGGCGGTCTCGGCCAGGCCGTATCCGGTGCGCACCGTGAGGCCGAGGCCCACCAGAGTCCACAGCACATCAGGCGCCAGCAGCGCACCGCCCGACACCGCCATGCGCAACTCCGGACCCAGGCGCTTGCGCACCGAGGCCATCAGCAGGCGTCCGGCATTCACGCCCAGGCGTTTTTGTGACCAGATACTGAGGGCCAGCAGCGCATTGGCGATGGCGACCGAGCCGCTGGCAGCGATCTTGGCCTTCAGCCCGCTGACCAGGGCGGTATAGAGCCGCGGCACGCCGATCACCGCAGTCACTTTCGCCAACGACAAAGCCTTGATGATCTGCGGGCCGGCAACTTCCTCCGGAAACACCACGGCGGCACCGCAGCACAGCACCGTCAGGATGCCGATGGCGAAGGGATAAACATGGTGCAGCGGCAAGGGCTGCAGCACGCGCTCACCGGACTGCAGCGCGCCGGTCTTCATCAGGGCGCCGACATTGGCCCACAGATGATCACTGGTCAGCTCGAAGGCCTTGGGACGGCCGGTGGTGCCGGAGGTGTAGACCAGCATGGCCGCCTTGGCGGAATCATACACCGGCAACGGCTCGCAGTTCGGCAGGAACAGCCTGCGCCACGGCGTCGTACCGTCGACGGTAGAGTCGTCGAGCACGATCAGATCGCAGGACGGATCGATCTGGCGCAGAGCGGCAACATGCGAGGCACTCGTCAGGATACGCCGGCACTGCGCTTCATCGAGCGCGATGCGCAACTCGGCCACGGCCGCCAGATCATCGAGCGCCACCACCACGGCGCCGGTGCAGGCCAGCGCCAGTCGCGCCACCACCCAGTCCGGGCCATTGGGGGCGATCAGGCCGACGGTCTCGCCGGGCTGGATGCCATGGTCACGCAGCCCCCAGGCCAGAGACGTCGCCTGCTCGGCGAGATCGGCCGACGACACCTCCCGAACCGTGTCGCCCTGCACCACCACCAGGGCCGGCTTGGCGCCCCGCCCCAACAACTCCCGTACAAGTGTCTGGATTGTCCAGCTCATCGGATCGCGCCCAGTACCCCGGCCGAGGATGCGCCTACGCCTTCCGCATCGTCAATTTGTCCGCGGGAGCGCATGTTGTTGCACGCGTCCAGGTGGTAGGGTCGGACGGACCGCGGGGCGGGGGCTGAGCAATGGCATCAAGACGGCCGAACGAGGCATCGGATGTCGCGCCGCACTATCTCGGCCACCGCGAGCGGCTGCGTCAGCGCTTCCTTGTGGGCGGCGCCGAGGCGATGCCCGATTACGAGTTGATGGAGCTGACGCTGTTCGCGGCGGTGCCGCGCCGGGACGTCAAGCCGCTGGCCAAGGCGCTGATCACCCGCTTCGGCAGCTTTGCCGAGGCCATCGCCGCACCGCGCGAGCGCATCCTGGAGGTGGAAGGGGCGAGCGAAGGCGTCGCCACCCAATTGAAGATCGTAGAGGCCGCCGCGTTGCGGCTGGCGCGCACGCGCCTGTTGGGCCGGCCGGCGCTCACTTCCTGGCCGGCGCTGATCGATTACTGTGCCGCCAGCATGGCGCGCGCCCAGACCGAAGAGTTCCGCGTGCTGTTCCTCGACCGCAAGAACGTGCTGATCGCCGACGAGGTGCAGTCGACGGGAACGGTGGATCACACCCCGGTCTATCCGCGCGAGATCGTCAAGCGCGCACTGGAGCACGGCGCCACCGCACTGATCCTGGTGCACAACCACCCATCCGGCGATCCCACCCCCAGCCGCGCCGACATCACCATGACCCGCGAGGTGGTGGATGCGGCGCGGGCTCTGCACATCACCGTGCACGACCATGTGGTGGTGGGGCGCAGCGGCCATGCCAGCTTCAAGGGCATGGGGTTGCTTTGAGAACACCGCTTCGCGCCTCCCCCTTCGGCAAGACGGATGCTGTTATCTTAAAGAATTCAAGCGATTTACCTTGTCCGTCCAACCGTCCCGTTTGATATAGTCTGGTCCAGAGGTGGGGGCGCATGAAGCGGTTTCTGGCCCGCCAGGTAGTGCGGTTGGTGGTCGGCGTTTGCGGCGCCGTCGCGATGGCGGCGGTGGTC
>JBJKRM010000284.1:0-3033 GCA_046704685.1 Rhizomicrobium sp. | reverse complement strand
TTCGCCACGATTCGTTTGACCATACGCTGTATAACCGCTCGCGTCGCCGTTCGTCTCTTGCTTCGCGGCATGCTTGAAACCCTCCGCAACCTAACGAACGGGGAGTTATTCCGTCTCCACCAGCAGCGCCGCACCCTGACCGCCGCCGACGCACAAGGTCGCGAGGCCGCGGCGCAGATTGCGGCGTCGCAGCGCCTTCAGCAGCGTCAGCACCAATCGCGTGCCCGTCGCGCCGACCGGATGGCCGAGGGCGATCGCGCCGCCGTTGACATTCAAGCGACTGCGATCGATTTCGCCCAGCGGCGTCTCACGGCCCAGATGCTCGCGTGCAAACTGCGGCGAGGCGAAGGCTTTCTCGTTGCCCAGCACCACCGCCGCGAACGCCTCGTTCAGCTCGATGAGGTCGATGTCGCCGAGCTTCAGGCCGGTCTTTTGCAGCAATTTGCTGGTGGCGAACACCGGTCCCAATCCCATGCGCGACGGATCGCAGCCGGCGTAGGCGTAGGCACGTAAATAGCCCAGCGGCCGGCGACCCTCAGCGCGGACGGCCTCGCCCGGCATGACGATCAGCGCCGCGCCGCCGTCGGTCAATGGGCAAGAATTACCGACCGTCACCGTACCGTTCTTCTGGAAGAACGGTTTTAGCCGAGCCAGCGCCTCCATCGTCTGGTCCCTGCGCGGCCCGGCGTCCTCGGCGATGGCGCGGCCGGCGACCTCGGCAGGGACTGGCACGATCTCCTCGGCCAGGACGCCGCGTTTCTGGGCATCCGACCCTCGGCGATGGCTCTCCAGCGCGAAAGCGTCTTGCTGCTGCCGGCTGAGGCTGAAATCGCTGGCCAGGTTCTCCGCCGTGTCGCCCATGATGAGACCGCACACCGGATCGGTCAGGCCCAGCTGCACGCCGATCACAGGCTTGAAGTGACGCGGACGAAAGCTGAGCAGGGTGCCAAGCCGCTGCCGCCAATTTTTCGCCTTGCCAAGTCGCGAATAAAGCTCGGTGGCCTCGCGATTGTAGAGCAGCGGGATACGGCTCATCGATTCGACGCCGCCGGCGACGATGGTGCGCGCCTCGCCGAGCTGAATGAGCTGGGCCGCCGTCGTCAACGCCTCCATGCCGGAAGCGCAGTTGCGCTGGACGCTGTGCGCGATGCGATCGCGTGGAATCCCGGACAGAAGCGCGATGACCCGTGCGATGTTGGCCGCGTCAGGCGGCATGGCGACGTTGCCGAAGACGACCTGATCGACCTGATCGGGACGCAGGCCCGCGCGTTCGAGCACGGCAGTCGTGGCGATGCGGCCCAGATCCTGAGCGGACACGGAAGCCAGAGGGCCATAGGCCTTGGCGAAAGGCGTGCGGACACCTTCAAGGATGGCGATATCTAGCATGAGGCACCCTCCTTAAATGCAAAGAACTAACCACAGAGTCACAGAGAGCACAGAGAAAGACACAAAAAAGAGAACGCCAAAGTGGGCGGACACAACCATATCAATCAATGATCCAATTATTTATTCTTTTTTCTGTGTCTTTCTCTGTGCTCTCTGTGACTCTGTGGTTAGCTTGTTTTTCCGTTACCGTTGACCGAAGGCGGCGATTCGCGCAGCTTGCGGCGCAGCACCTTGCCGAGAAAATTCTTGGGCAGCTCGCTGACCACTTCAATCTGGCGCGGCCGTTTTTGCTTACCCAGGTGCAGCTTGCAATGACCCTCCAGCGCGGCCAGATCCAGCTTGTGGCCGCTGCGCGGCACGATTAAAGCCTTTACCACTTCTCCGCGGTCATGATCGGGCACGCCGACCACCGCCGCCTCGGCCACGTCCGGATAGTCGCGCAATACCTCCTCCACCTCCGCGGGAAAGACCAGAAAACCTGACGTCTTGATAATATCTCTTTTGCGATCTACGAGAGTGTAATAACCCTCGGCATCGCGATGGGCCATGTCGCCCGTGAAAAGCCAGCCGTCCTTGAGCACCTCGTCGGTGGCGAGCGGATTGTTGAAGTAGCCCTTCATGATCTGCGGGCCGCGCACCACCAGCTCGCCGACCTGACCGTTCCCCACTCCGATGCCGGTGTCCGGGTCGATCAAGCGCGCCTCGGTGTCCGGCAGCGGCTTGCCGATGGAGCCGGGCCGATTGGCCTCGCCCGGCGGATTGGCGTGCGTCACCGGGCTGGCCTCGGTCAAGCCGTAACCCTCGACGATGGCGCCGACGCCGTGTTTCGCGAACTCGGCACGCACGCTCGATTCCAGCGCCGAGGCGCCGGAGAAGACGAAGCGAATGAACGATAGATCGGCGTTCTTGTCGCGCAGCTGATTGTTGAGTGCGGCGAGCATGGCCGGCACCGCCGGCACGATCTCCGGCCTCTGCGTTTCGATCAGATTCAGCACCGCGCGCGTCTCGAATCGCGGATACAGGTGCAGCGTGCTGCACTTGGCCCAGCTGGTCAACAGCGACACCGTCAGCCCGTAGGCGTGGAAGAACGGCAGCACGCCCAGAAGACTTTCCGTTCCATCCGAGCCGCCGCACCAGTTGCGCAGCTGCAACGCGTTGGCCACCAGATTGCGATGCGTCAGCATGACCGCCTTGGGCGACGAGGTGGTGCCCCCGGTCGGCGCCAGCACGGCCACGTCTTCCTCGGGAGTCACGGACACCGGCTTGTCCAGGGGCGGCGATTCCAGCAGATCGGCGAAGCGATGGCGGCGGGCATCGTGGGGCATGCGCAGATAGCCGTTGCGGCGCAAACGCTCAAAGCGATAGAGCATGCCGCGCCACATGGCCATCCGGCGGGCCAGCGACGTCAGGATGACGTGCTCGAGCGGGCCGCGCTGGAGAGCGCCCGTCACGGCGGGAGCCAACAGATCCAGGGTGACAACCATGTGACAGCCGGTCGCTTCCAACCAGTGGCCGACTTCTTCGGCGACCATTAGGGGACTCAGCTGCATTGCCGTCGCCCCGGTCAACCAGATCGCTTGCAAGGCAATCAGGTATTCGGGAATGTTAGGAAGAAGGACACCGACATGGCGGCCTGGTTTGGCCCCC
>JBJKRM010000283.1:0-3347 GCA_046704685.1 Rhizomicrobium sp. | reverse complement strand
CCTTCGCGCATTCGAACTATGCGGCCATGCTCGACCGCATCAACCGCGAGCCGAAGTTGAGCAAGGATATCGAGGCGGAGCTTAAGAAGTGCGTCGAGGACTTCATCGCGACGGGCACGTATTGAGGCGGACCGATGCCGGGAACCAAGGAAATCCGCGCCAAGATCGTGAGCGTCAAGAACACTCAGAAGATCACGCGCGCCATGCAGATGGTGGCCACCAGCAAGATGCGCCGCGCCCAGGAGCGTATGCGCGCCGCCCGTCCGTATGCGGAGAAAATGCGCGCCGTCATCGGCAATCTGACCGAGGCCAATCCCGATTACCGAAGTCCCTTCCTGCAGCCGCGGCCGCACGTCAAGAGTGTGGGCCTCATCGTATTGTCGACCGATCGGGGGCTTGCCGGCGCCCTGAACGCCAACGTCTTCAAGCAGACACTGACGCTGATGCGCGAGTGGCAGGCTCAGAACGTGACCGTCAAGCTGTGCCTGGTGGGCGCGAAGGGCATGATGTTCTTCCGCCGCCTGGACACGCCCATTCTCGCCAACGTCTCGCACCTCGGCGACCGTCCGCACGTCAAGGATCTCATCGGCACCGTGAAAGTCATGCTGGATGCCTACCGGGACGGAGACATCGACCGGCTGTTCCTCATCAATGCCGAATTCGTCAACACCATGACGCAGCGACCCACGGTCCGGCAGCTCCTGCCGGCCGAAGCGCCGGACAGCGGCGCGCGGCGCGAGCACGTGGACTACATCTACGAGCCGGAAGCCGCCCAGATCCTCGACGCGCTGCTGATCCGGTATGTCGAGTCGCAGGTGTACCGGGCGTCCGTCGAAAACGTCGCATCGGAGATGGCTGCGCGCATGGTCGCCATGAAGGCCGCCACCGACAATGCCGGCAAGCTCGTCGATGAAATGCAGCTGATCTACAACAAAGCCCGCCAGGCCGCGATCACCAAGGAGCTCGCCGAGATCGTCGGAGGCGCTTCGGCGGTATGAGGACTCAAGAGAGATAACACATGACAAGCATGGCCGAAGGCAAGATCACTCAGATCATTGGCGCCGTCATCGACGTCGAGTTTCCGCGCGAGGCGCTGCCGCGCGTTTATGACGCGTTGAAACTCAAAGATCTCGATCTGACGCTCGAGGTGCAGCAGGAGCTCGGCGACGGCGTCGTACGCGCGATTGCCATGGGTCCCTCCGAGGGGCTCAAGCGGGGACTTGCGGTCCTCGCCACGGGCGGCCCGATCAGTGTGCCCGTCGGAAAAGCGACCCTGGGGCGCATCCTGGACGTGCTCGGCGCTCCGCAGGACAACCGTGGACCGGTGGCGGCCCGGGATCATCTGCCGATCCACAGGCCGCCGCCGTCGTTCGAGGAGCAGGCCGGGGGCCAGGAGCTGCTGGTCACCGGCATCAAGGTGATCGATCTGCTGGTGCCGTTCGCCAAGGGCGGCAAGGTCGGCCTGTTCGGCGGCGCGGGCGTCGGCAAGACCGTCAACATGCTCGAGCTCATTAACAACATTGCCAAGCAGTACAGCGGCCTGTCGGTATTTGCCGGGGTGGGGGAACGCACCCGCGAGGGGAACGACTTCTACCACGAGATGATCGAGGCGGGCGTCATTGACGCGAAGGAGCTGTCCAACTCAAAAGTGGCCATGGTGTACGGCCAGATGAACGAACCGCCCGGAAACCGCCTGCGCGTGGGGTTGACGGGCCTGACGATGGCCGAGTACTTCCGGGACGAGGTCCATGCCGATGGCAGCAAGGGCCGCGACGTGCTGCTGTTCATCGACAACATCTACCGCTACACGCTGGCGGGCACGGAAGTGTCGGCGCTGCTGGGGCGCATGCCCTCGGCGGTCGGCTATCAGCCGACGCTGGCCGAGGAGATGGGTGTCCTGCAGGAGCGCATCACCTCCACCAAGACCGGATCGATCACGTCCATCCCGGCGGTGTATGTGCCTGCCGACGACATGACCGACCCGTCGCCCGCGACGACGTTCGCGCACCTGGACGCGATCGTCGTGCTGTCCCGTCAGATCGCCACCCTGGGCATCTACCCGGCGGTCGATCCGCTGGAGTCCACCAGCCGCCAGCTTGATCCGCAGGTGGTGGGTGAAGAGCACTACAACACCGCGCGCGGCGTTCAGGCCGTGCTGCAGCGCTACAAGGAACTGCAGGACATCATCGCCATCCTGGGCATGGACGAGTTGTCGGAGGACGACAAGCGTACGGTGTACCGTGCCCGCAAGGTCCGGAATTTCCTCTCGCAACCTTTCAACGTCGCGAAGACATTCACCGGCCAGGACGGCAAGATCGTGACCCTCGCCGAGACGATCCGCGGCTTCAAGAGCATCATCAATGGCGATTTCGATCACCTGCCCGAGCAGGCGTTCTACATGGTCGGCACCATCGACGAAGCGGTGGCCAAAGCCGAGACGTTGCAGTAGGGCGTGGCCGTGGGCGAACCGCATACCCTCCAGGTCGACATCGTCAGCGCCGAGGGCGAGATCTTCTCCGGAGCGGCCGTCATGGTATTCGCGCCGGTTTCCCAGGGCGATATCGGCGTGGCGCCCCGGCACGCGCCGCTGCTCTCGACGCTCAAGCCGGGCGAGGTGAGGGTTCAGACACCGGACGGTGAAGAACATTTCTTCTTTGTCGGTGGCGGCGCGATCGAAGTACAGCCGCACACCGTAACGGTTCTGGCCGATACGGCGCTGCGCGCGAAGGACATCGACGAGGCCGCGGCCCTTGCGGCCAAGCAGCGCGCGGAGGAGGCGCTGAAGGAGCGTCCCGGCCACATCACCCAGGCCGAAGCGCTGGCCGAACTCGCGCGCGCGGCCGCGCAGCTGAAGATCATCGCGCGGCTTCGCAAAGTCCGCGGTTGAGCGCACGCCGGCGCGCCTCCCGCGCCATAATCGGCTCATGAGTACTCCCGCGTCGACGCATGCTCCGGGGCTTTCGCTCGTGATCCTCGCGGCAGGCGAGGGCAAGCGCATGAAGTCCCGGCTGCCGAAAGTCCTGCAGCCGCTTGCCGGACGGCCCCTGCTGGCGCACGTCCTTGAGACCGCGCGCCGTCTCTCGCCGAGCCGCATCCTGGTCGTCTATGGCCATGGGGGCGAGCAGGTGCGCAGCGCATTCCCGAAAGACACTGTGGACTGGGTGGTGCAGGAAAGGCAGCTCGGGACCGGCCACGCCGCCCAGCGGGCCATGGCGCGCGTGCCGGACGATGACACCGTGCTGGTGCTTTATGGAGACGTGCCGCTGCTCGGTGAGCAGACGCTCGAGGCTCTGGTGCGCATTGCCGGCGGCGGCGAACTGGCGCTGCTCACCATGACACCCGAGGAT
>JBJKRM010000282.1:0-22264 GCA_046704685.1 Rhizomicrobium sp. | reverse complement strand
AATCTTGAATCACACCCCGCCGCCCACCGGAATCCATAATTGAGTACAGACCCTAGGTCGGATTCTGGAAAGGCTGATCGGCAAAACAAAAGGCGACCACCGCGGATGACCGCGAAGCGACCGTCTTTTGTTTTGTCGATAAGGTCGACCCGCTAACTTTCAGCTGCGCCAGCACCAGCCGGATGTCTCAGGCCGCCAGGAGCGTGTCGCTCACCGCGGCGGTGAGGTGGGAAACACCGAGCAGGGTGATCATCTTGCCATCACGTATGGCAATACCCTCGATGTAATTGTCATCGTCGCCCTGCATCACGTCCGGCGCCGGCTGCACATCGGCGGCCGACAGAGTGATGATGTCGGACACCGCATCCACCAAAACACCCGTGGTCTTGGTGCCGGTTGCCACAACGATGATGACATGCTTGGGGCTGGCTTCGTTCACGCCGAGGCCGAGGCGCGCCTTGAGGTCCACCACCGGCAAGACGTTGCCGCGCAGATTGATGACGCCGCGCACATAATCGGGCACATGCGGCAACGGCGTGGTGTCGGTCCAGCCGCGGATCTCGCGGATCGCCATGATGTCGGCGGCGAATTCCTGCCCGTTGGCGATGAAGGTGATGTACTGGCGGTAGGTGTCGTTGCTCTCGCTCATCATTTTCTCCCGTCGGCGGCACAAACCGGATTACAGGCCGCCTGGATCCAGACCCATCGCCTGCCATTGCCGATACGCAGACGCTGTTGCGCATCGCATTCGCCACGGCGCAAGAACGCCATCATTCCACCGTCCCGGCGGCCAGGGCTTCCAAATTTCATCGTCCGCAATCCTTCGGGTGCGGTTGTCATCTGCCAAGCGGGTGCGGCAACGACAATCGCCGCCACGCTCTCAAGGAGGATATGGGGTGAACGCTTTACGAAAAGTTTGAAGTTCCTTGCGCCGAAACCGCGAAAAACAACCCGCAATGGGACAGCCTGCGATAGAGGCAACGGATCGTTGACCATCCCGCCCGACAGGCGTTGGTATTATGCGAGGCGGTACAAAGACATACGAAGAGCGACCGAAAAACCACGCATCTTCTATGCTGGGTTTCCCATGTTTGGCGCGAATAGGTATGACTGCGTATGCGATAGGCGGCCGTCGGGTTTCTGGCGAAATCCTTACTTCGTCACCGTCACGGGATAGCCGAGCGCCGCCGCGGTCTGGTCGAGATAAGCACGGAACGACGCTTCGTCGGCAATGCCGCCACCTTCGCGGGCCCAGGCGGCGGCAAAGGCCCAGTGCGCCTTGGCGGGATTCCTGAACCGTACATACAGGCTGCGGCCGTCGTCGCCGGTGCGCGCCGCCTCGGCCGCCGGATAGAACAGCGCCACACCGACATCATCCCTGCCATCATCGCTCTGCTTGCCCCAGGTGGCGAAATAGGCCCAACCCTTGGCGGCTTGCGGCGAGGTGATCAGCACCGTGTGGGGCCATTTGCCGAAGCCTGCCACCAGCGGCACGCCGGGCGCAGAGGCGCTGTCGACCGAGAGCCGTGAACCGGCACTGAGTGTGAAGTCTGTCTTGAGGACCCTCGCCCTGCCGCCCACCGTGATGCCGATGCAATCAACCCGCACACCGGCCAGCAGCGGACCGTTCGCAGTGATGGCCGCTTTCATCGATTTCATCTTGCCGATTTGGGTCGCCATGCCGTGCCGCAACACGCCGACGCCGCCCGCACCAAGACTATCGCCGACCAACCACATATCCCGGCCCCAGGCATTGTCCTCGGCGTGATAGGACGGACCGCCCTGACCGATGAAGTCGAGGATCGCACTGGGCCGCTTCTTGCCGTAAATGTCGGTGGCAAAACGCCGGTCGAGATAGACGCGATAAGCGACGCGGTCGCTCTCCCATCCTGCCCCTTCGAACGGCAGCAGCGGATCGTGAATGGTGTGCGTCGGCGGCACATCGAATGTCTGCACTTCATGATAGCCGTCGGCTTGCTTCACCGGGATCGCGGCATGGGCGTAACGGCGCGGCGGCGGATCAAACCCGTAACGCCGGCGCAGGATGAGCTTCAGCGACGGCTTGGCGGGAATATCAAGCACGGTCAGCGCTCCCTTTTCCGTGCGCTGCAGCGGCATGACCTGATCACCAAGCACGGCGACCCAGCGCCCCGCCCCCTTGGGCATCAGCGCGGCCGGAATCGCCACGCGCGCCGCGGTGCGCGCCAGCCCTCCCGGATTGTGCAGCGTCAAATCCAGCGCAGCGGATGACAGGCGGTCGGCCGGCGGCATCCACGTCAGGACGCGAACCGGAGAAGTCTTCGTACCGAACAAGGGCTGGAAGAAGAGTGCCAGCCTGTGCTCCCTGTGCCAGAGCGCGCTGTCGTACGTCGGTTCCCAGGCGCCGGGATTCTCGTTCGACAGGACGATCTTCCGCCAAGTCACGCGATCGTGCGAGGCATAGACCACCAGCCTGTTCTCTTTTGCCGTCAACACCGATGGCGTGGATCGCGCCACAACGTAGGTGGTGCCATCCTTGTCGATCAGCACAATCGGTCGGGCGAGCTCACGGACATGCGTGCCGTCGGCGTCGCGCGGCTCGCCCGGCGGACGCTTCGAGATGACGGATGTGTGCCAGCCGGCCTTGTTCTTCCATACCAGCATGTACTGCCGGGTGTTGTCGCCCTCGGCGGCCCGCGGCGCCCACCAGGTGGCGATCACGGGATTGCCGTTCGCATCCACCGTCATCCCGGCCTGATTGATCAGGCTCGACCCGGCCGGAAGAGAGAGAATCTTCGCCTTGGCATCGGCCACCGCCCGATTGATGGGGGGGCCGAGCTTCACACCGCTCAGGGACGCCCAGCTGCGCCCCAGATTGGATGAGACGGCGCAATAGAGGTCGTGGTTGGTCTGCCAATTGGGCGTCTCGCGCACCGTCCAGCAGGCAATCAGCCGCCCTTTGGCATCAAATGCGAAAGCGTTGAAGTAGGCATTCATGCTGGTGGAGATGCCGTCGACCATCGGATCGGCGATGCGCCGCCACGCCCTGGTCTTGGCATTGAAGGCGTTGATGTACTGGTTGCCGTTGCCCGAACCGCCGTTGCGATAGGTGAAAAGCAGTTTGCCGTTGGGTGCGGTGAGAAATTCGGGATAGGTGACGGAGTTCTCGTTGCGGCCGATCATGGTGGCACGGTGGAAGGAGACCGTCGCGAAACTCTTGCCGAGCACGCTGGCGCTGCTGACCGCATAGTTGAGGGGGATGTTGTGCATGCCCCAGGACAGATGCATCACACCGGAAGCATCGACTGTCATGGCGATGATGTTGTGATCGTCCTTGGCGGCAGTGCTGCTGATCGTAAGACCGGTGTCGACAACCTGCCAATGGTCCGGGTGGGAGAAGGCGCGGCGCGCCACCAGAACCGGAAGATGGCCGTCCTTGGCCGCTCCGTAGAACGCTGCGAACTGATAGCCGTCGCGGTCGGCGAGGACGTTGCGGGCCAGAGCAACGGAATCGACACCGCTTTCGGCATAACCGGCAACCGGCAAGGTTGAGGATGTCATGCCACCGGGGTGCCGCTCCATATCGATCATCGCCGATCCGGCGAGCAGGAAGGCGCCGACGCCATAAAGCTGCGTATCGTCCCGCGCCACCGCCTCCGGCGCGGCGCCGATCGGCTGCACCCACCCCAGCTTGCCGTCCGGCTCCACCGCTTTGACCAGCGCAGCCCAACCGCGCTCGGCGGCAGAGCGGTATTCCGGGCCGGTGAGGATGCCGCTCGCCACGCCATAGGCGAGACCGAAGGTGAAGAACCCCGTGCCGCTGGTCTCCGGCGGCGTGCCGGCGGCAGGACCTTCCAGCGAGACCGGCCAGTAGCCGTCCGGCTTCTGCAGCGTCACCAGTTTGGCGCTCATCTTGCGAAAGAGGTCGACAAAACGCCGCCGCTCCGGTGCGTTCCGGGGAAGGAACTGGATGATGCGCGCCAGGCCCGCATAAACCCAGCCGTTGCCGCGGGACCAGAAGATCTTCTCGCCATGCGGCCCCTTCTTTCCGATGAAGCGGGTGTCGCGATAAAACAGATCGTCTTTGGGGCTGAACAGGGTGGCGACCGTCGCCCAGTATTGCTTGTCGGCATAA
Organism: Rhizomicrobium sp.; assembly: GCA_046704685.1. GTDB lineage: Bacteria > Pseudomonadota > Alphaproteobacteria > Micropepsales > Micropepsaceae > Rhizomicrobium. The sequence continues at coordinate 18,150 of JBJKRM010000282.1, read as the reverse complement.
GCGGCAAATTTCGGATTGCCGGTGGCGCGGGACAGTTCGAACCAGCCCGGCGGCCCCATGAACAGAGCATCGCACCAGCACCAGCGGTCCTGGCAGCCGGCTTCCATGCCGGGCTTGGGCTCGCTGAATACGAGGCTGCCATGCGGCGCGGCAGCGATGATAGCATCGAAGCGGGCGCGTGTCGGCGCGATCATCCTCGGGTCGTGCTTGTGCTCATAGGCCCAGATCCAGGTCTGGCCGATCACATGATCGTCGGCATGAAAGGGGCGCGGCCCCAGCCGCCAACCCTGGCTTTGGCCATGCTGCAGAACGGCCTCGGTGTAGTTCGGATCCGCCGATTGGTCCGCCAGCGCCGTAAGACCGACGTAAAAAGCCCCCATCACCCAGCCGCGCGGCTCATAGGTCTCCGGACGCATGCCGGGCTGCAACTGCCCCATATGGCTCAGCTGCCAGTTCGCGACGTGCTGGGATATCGAAAGAATTTGGGCGGGAGACGGCGCAGCGGCAGCGGCGCACCACGACGCGAGCAGCGAAACAACAATGGCGATCGACCGGCGCATGTCCGCCTCCAGGCTCTGAATCATGGGCATGAACACTACCACACCCGCTCGGTTGCGCGCGTCGCACCAGCCAGTGCCCCCTTGGACTGTCGAAAAATTTGGCTAGTGTTGTGCGCCTCACTAGGAGACGGGGGACATGCGGATTGCACTGGCTGTGACACTTCTGGCGCTGACGGCCGGCGTCGCTTCGGCGCAGATGGTGCCTCCCGGCGGGGCCTTTAGCGGACCTGGCAGCCAACCGAATTCCAACCAGCAGCCACAGACTGTCCCGGATCAACCCCCAGTTCGGACCACCAAACCGAAACCCAAGGCCCCGCCCACGAAAGCCGACATACTGCGCGACGCGGCCGCACTGGTGAAGTCCATTCACCTGCCTTGCGATGTCTCGGATGCCGCTTTGATCAACGAAGGCACCGCCACCGTGAACGGCAAGGAACTGCATGTCCGCAATTTCGAGACGGCTTGTTCGAACGGCATGGGCTATTTCCTGATCGAGCAGCCGCCCGAACCAACCGCCGGTTTCTCCTGCTTTGCAGCGGAGCGCACACGCGAAGTCGACAAGGCCCAGGGGCGGCAGCCCGGCCCGGCCTGCACCCTGCCCGCCAATGCCGACCTGAAGACCATGGCCGGAACGATCCTTTCCAAGCTCGGCCAATCCTGTCAGGTGACCGCGGTGCGCTGGATCGGGGAAGAGACCGGCAAGAACAGGGAACTGACCGAAGCGGCCTGCAGCGACGGGAAAGGCTTTGTCATCGCCAGCGCCATTCCCGGCGGCACCGCGCCGGTGAGCGCCTTGAGCTGCCCGGAGTCCTACCGCCACGGCATAGCCTGCAAACTGTCCAGCAACGGCCCGCCGCTCATCACCATGCAGACATTCAAGGACGCCCTGGCGCAGCACAACGTGCCGTGCAACGTGGAGAACATGCGGGTGATCGGCAAGGAAACCGTGAAGAAGCGCCATGTCGTGGAATTCAAGTGCCCGCAGCAACAGCCGGACGGACTGGTCGCGTTCATACCGCTGGAGGGCAACAAGGCGCCGTTCGAGACCATCGACTGCGCCCAGGCGGCCAAGCGCTACCGCATCATCTGCACCATGACACCGGCGCGGTGATCATCACCAGCGGGAGATACCAGGCTTTTTCCGGTCTCGCCGGTGCGCTATCGTGCAGCTCTCGCTTCCGGATCTCAGATGTCGCGCGCCCTTATCATCATTGGACTGTTGATCGCGGCTGCCGGGCTTGTCTGGCCTTGGATCGCCGGCAGCGGCCTGGGGAGGCTTCCGGGCGACATCGTGATCCATCGCGGCAACACAACATTCTATTTTCCGATCGTCACCTGCTTGATCATCAGCGTCGTGCTGTCGCTGCTGTTCTGGATTTTCCGTCGCTGATTGCCCCATAGGCCACCAGGACATAGGCTGGTTCCATGACCCGAATTCTCTGCGCGATGTTCGTGCTGGCGGTTGCCCTCATGGGCATGCCGGCATCCGCTTCGCTCCAGCGCGGCGAAGCTCATGTTTGGGAAAAGCAAGAGATCATCCTTCACGCCCAGCGTGACTACGCCAATCCGTACACGGATGTGAGGGTGTGGATCGACCTCAAGGGGCCGGGCTTCTCCAAGCGGGTGAACGGTTTCTGGGACGGCGGCCACACCTGGCGCATCCGTTTTGTGGCGACGGCGCCGGGCGAGTGGACCTGGACCACCGGATCCAACCAACCGGAGGATGCCGGCCTCAACGGCGGCACCGGCGCCTTGAAAGCGGTGGCGTGGACGCAGACGGAGATCAAGGCCAATCCCAACCGCCATGGATTCATCCGCGCCACGGCCAACGGCCACGCCCTTGAGTATGCCGACGGGACCCCGTTCTTCCTCGTGGGCGACACCTGGCTGGCGGCCTCCACCTGGCGGCTCCCCATGACGGGCGTTACGCCGCGCGCCGATTATGTCCCCGGCCCCGGCATCAGCTTCGAAGACGCCGTCAGCTATCGCAAACGGCAAGGGTTCAACTCCATCAGCTTCATCGCCGCCTTCCCGAACTGGGCGGCGGATTCCCATGGCGCCACCTATATCGATGCCAACGGCGTGGCGATCCGCAATGCCTGGGAAAAATTCGGTGTCTGGGCGCCAAACGCCAAGATCACCACGGCAGACGGCGCCACCACCACCGCCAAGAATATGGAGGATGAAGCCGGCAACATTCCCTTCCCGCTGAAGAATGCCAAGGATGGGCTGTCGAATTTCGACCGCATCAATCCGGCCTATTTCCGCAGCCTGGATCGCAAGATGCAGTACCTCTCCGACAACGGCTTCACGCCGATGTTCGAGCCGGTGCGGCGCGACACGGGTCCTTCCTGGAAGGCCTATTTCGACTTCAACAAGTCATATGCCCGCTTCATCGGCTATCTGCAGGCGCGCTATGGCGCCTACAATCTGATCTTCAGCGGCATCCATCTCGACTGGGTGACCAAGAAGTATGGTCTGACCGGACCCGAATACAACGCAGCGCTGACCGAATGGCTGAAGACCTACGGGCCGATGCCGTTCGGACAGCCGGTGACGGCGCTGATCGACGGATCGACCTACCGCGTGTTCGGCCATGGCGCCGAGGCACCCTGGCTCACCATGCATACGGTCGGCAACAAACCGCGCAACCACGGCATCTATCCGCTGATGGAGGAGATCTTCCGGCTCAAGCCGCCTTATCCAGAGGCGAATATGGAGCCCTACTACACGGGCTGGCATCACCCGATCAACGCCCCCGGCGGGGAGATGCCACCGGTCAATTCCGATCGCGACAACTACTTCTCCCGCGCCATGATGTACGGATCGGTGCTGTCGGGCGGCCTGTCAGGCCATGTGTACGGAACGGCAGCCTATGACGTGACGTCCACCGGCGAAGCCAGCGGCTGGCGGCCGTATATCTGGCAGGCCCTGAAGTACCGCGCGGCCAACTACATGCAGTATCTGCGTGCGTTCGTGTTGTCCGAGGGAACACGCTACCGCGATCTGGTGCTTGCGTCCGACGACCTCAAGCCGCGGGCGAGCACCCGGGCGGTCGCCGACGGCCTCGACGGGTGGTCCTACCTGATGCGCACGCCCGACAAGAGCTTTGCGCTGGCTTATTTCGAGCTCAAATCGACGCCGCCGAAGATCGCCGACATGACGCCAAACGCCCGCTATCGCTGGATATGGTTCAACCCCTTGAGCGGACGCTGGGGCGCCACCATCAACGTCACCGCCGATGCGCACGGCGTGCTGCAGGCGCCAACCTTCCCGCAGGCGAACCGGGACTGGGCGGCGAAGATATTGGTGGTGAAGAAATAGCTGTCGGTGCGGTCAGGGCATGGGCTGACCGCGACAGGTTTCGACGATCGCATACCAATCGGCGCGCCCCAGCGTGAGTTGTTGCGCTTCCAAGGCCTCGCGCAGATGTTCCGGCCGTGTGGTGCCGAGGATCGGAGTCACACCGGCTGGATGCATCTGCAGAAAGGCGATCGCCACAGCGGTCGGCGAGCTGCCGTATTTGGCGGCGAGTTCCGCGAGCTTGTTGCGCACCGGCGCAAATTCCGCCGGTCCATTTTCGCCGAGACGGCCGCCCGCCATCGGCGACCAAGCCGCCACGGCGATCCTCTTCGTCATGGCCTGATCCAGCGTGCCGTCGAACAATGGGGTCACATGACCGGCGGAAAACTCGATCTGATGGGCGCGGATCGGCGCCTTCAAATAGCGCGACAAGGCCTCGACCTGCGCCACGGTGTAGTTCGAAACGCCGACCGAACCGATCTTGCCGGCCGCCACCAAGTCATCGAGCGCGCCCGCCACATCCGCCGGATGGGCAAGCAAATCCGGCCGGTGAATGTAGAACAGATCGACGCGTTCCATGCCGAGACGCTTCAGACTGGCGTCGCAGGCCGCCTTTAGATAATCCGGCGACGAGTTGTACGGCGAGCCCGGCTCGCAACCCGCCTTGGTGGCGATCACGGCGCCATCCAGCAGCTTGGGCGCACGCTTGCGGACCGCGCCGAGCAGAATCTCGGCCCCGCCGAAGCCGCTCTTGCCGCCGTATACATCGGCGGTATCAATATGATTTATTCCGCTTTCCCGGGCCTGCGACAGCATCGCCATGGCTTCACCGACCTGATCGGCGCAATAACGCCACATGCCATAAGCCATCTGGGCTCTGTCACGCTCCGCAAGACCGAGCATCCCTATCTCCAGTTCCGAGTAAGCGTTGTCACTGCATCACCCTAACGGTAAAGTCGACGCGAAAAAACCACTAGAATCATCGTGGGGAACGTTCATGCGAAACCACCTGGGACGCAGCTTGGCCGTTGCGGTCTTTGCATTGCTGATGCTTCCGGCATACGCGAAGAGCGATAAACTGGCCTCCGAGATCGCGGCCAAAAAAACGGCCATCTTGAACTATCTCGCCCAACTGCCAGCGCAGAAGAAAAGCCTCGTCGGCGTCCAGGTCAACGAGTACGAAGTCTATATCAAGTGCACCTCGGCCGATCGGCTCTACGCCCAAACCGGAAAGCACCCGGCCATCCTCGGCCTGGAACTGATGAACTCCATCGCCTATCCACCCTACCCGTCCTACCTGATCGACCGCGCCCTGACCCAGACGGCGGCGGGCGGACTCGTCACCATGTCCTGGCATGAGCGCAACCCGGTCGAGGTCTGCCAGCGCGGCGAATTTTATGAATGCGCCAAGAAGGCGATGAACGCTCAGACGTTCCATGCCGTGCTAACGCCAGGCACGCGGGAGCACCAACTATGGCTCTCCGATGTCCGTGCCATGGCCAAGGTGTTGCACAAGCTGCGCAACGACGGCGTGGTGGTGCTGTTCCGCCCCTATCACGAAATGAACGGCAACTGGTTCTGGTGGGGCAAACAGAAAGAGTTTCCGCGCCTTTGGGACGAGCTCTACGACGAGCTGGTCGTCCACGAGAAGCTGGACAATCTGATCTGGGTGTTCTCGGTCGATCGCGACGCCCATGATGCCGCAAGCTACTTTCCCATACGCCACAAGCCCGACGTGGTAGGGACGGACATGTACGACCCAGACCAGAACACGCCGAAATACGCCAAGGCCCACGCCACACTCACGGCACTCGGCGGCAAGGCACCGTTCGCGATCACCGAAGTGGGACTGGTTCCCAGCGCCAAGGTGCTCAACCAGATCAATCCGGCCTGGGTTCTGTTGTGGGGCGACGACATCAACATCAACTGGACCTGGAACGGCGATTGCCCGGTCTGCAACAAGCCCCAACAGATAAACACCTTCTTCAAACTACCCCGCATCGTCTCGCTTGACGAACTACCGCCAGCCATCCGCCAGACCATTTCAAATCACGTGGTGAACCCACACCCGCTGCACAAGCCCAATCCGGTCTGCCCTGCCAAACTGCACTGACCCCGAGGAGTATTGAATGTCCGCGCCGCACGATTTCCTGAACCGCCTCGACAGACTGCAGGCCAGCCATCGCGCCCTGATCGAACGCCCCAACCATCCCGTGAGGCACCACAACGGCATCTATCGCCGCTGGGACCACCCCATTCTCACCGCCCGTCACACGCCGCTGTTCTGGCGCTATGACCTCGATCCGCAAACCAATCCCTTCCTGATGGAACGGATCGGCATCAATGCCGCCTTCAACGCCGGCGCCATCTATCGGGACGGCAAATACCTGCTGGTCGTGCGGGTAGAAGGCATGGACCGCAAGTCGTTTTTCGCGGTCGCCGAGAGCCCCAGTGGTGTCGACCGTTTCCAGTTCTGGGACTACCCCATCGACATGCCCCAAACGGCCGAGCCGGACACCAACGTCTACGACATGCGGCTGACGGCGCATGAGGACGGCTGGATCTATGGTCTGTTCTGCGCCGAACGCAAGGACAAGAGCCAGCCCAACGACATATCCGCGGCGGTGGCGCAGTGTGGCATCGCGCGCACGCACGACCTGAAGACCTGGGAAAGGCTTCCCGACCTCGTGACCAATTCGGGCCAGCAGCGCAACGTCGTGCTGCATCCTGAATTCGTGAACGGCAAATATGCGCTCTATACGCGGCCGCAGGATGGTTTCATCAGCGTGGGATCGGGCGGCGGCATCGGCTGGGGCCTCACGGACGACATGACCAACGCCCGTATCGACGACGAGATCGTCATCGACGGCAAGGTCTATCACACCATCAAGGAAGTGAAGAACGGCCAAGGCCCTGCACCGCTCAAGACGCCGAAAGGCTGGCTGCATCTGGCGCATGGCGTGCGCAACACGGCGGCCGGGCTGCGTTATGTGCTCTACATGTTCATGACCGCACTGGACAAACCCTGGGAGGTGACGCACGCGCCCGGCGGCTATTTCATCGCGCCGGAAGGCGATGAGCGTGTTGGCGACGTCTCCAATGTGGTGTTCTCAAACGGCTGGACCGTCAACGAAAAGGGCGACGTCTACATTTACTACGCATCGTCTGACACCCGTATGCATGTGGCGACGTCCACCATCGACCGGCTGCTCGATTACGTCACCAATACGCCGGCAGACCCACTGACATCGGCGGCTTGCGTCCGGCAGCGCGCGGAGCTGATCCGGAAGAACCTGGCGCTGCGCAGTTAATAATACCGACAGAATTGGTACGTAGATACGCGTACGAACGGGCGCGGCGCGGCCGCGTGACGTTGACGCAGTATTTTCGCCCAGTTCGCGCACAGTTCATTCAACCCAATAAAATAAGGCATTTTCTGCACTTCCAAAAATCGCAACTGTGTGCGTGACATTGCACCACGATTTAACCCGGCTGAGTCGATCATATCCTCCGCATACGGACCCCTGACTGCAGATAGGGGGAGGACATGTGGCGGCTGGTAGCGATTGCAGCACTGTTTTGTTTTTGCCCGGCCCTTGCCAGCACCTACGACGACTTCGCCCGCGGTATCGACGCCACCAATCACGGCAACGCGAACGCTGCGATTGTCTACTTCACCTACGCTATAGACGATGGCGGTCTGGCGCCGTCTTATCTGCCGAGCGCCCATGTGGGACGGGCCCGTGCATACCTGCGCAACCGTGACTGCAAACTTGCCTATGCCGACCTGACCGACGCCATTCGTCTCAGGCCCGACCTTGTCGACGCCTACAGCCTGCGCGCGGAAGCCAACCATTGCCTCCACCGGGACGACGCGGCCTTGGCAGACGCCACGGCGGCCATCCGCATCCGGCCTGCGGCAGGGTATTTCTTCATGCGGTCGCGTCTGCTGTGGAACTTCGGCGATTTCAGCGCCGCCAGGGCCGATGCCAACCGGGCGGTGGTGAGCGATCCCCGCAACGCCTATTTTATCCTGTGGTCGGCCGTGACGGCGCTTCACACCGGCGGCATCGACGCGGCGCACTTCGAAAGCCTTGCGACATCCGTCGGGAAGAACTGGCCGCGGCCACTCATTGCGCTGTTCGCCGGACAGATCAAGCCGCAAGAGGTCTGGCGGCTCGCTGCCAATGGCGGCGAGGAATGCGAGGCCGATTTCTACATCGGGCAATGGCGGCTCGCCCGTGGCGAGCGGGCCAAGGCGAAGAACCTTTTCAAGACCGCCGTGGCGCAATGCCCACACGACTACGTCGCCTTCGATGCCGCGCGGCACGAACTGAAAAGACAGTAGCCGACGATGCGCATCCCACCCCTCATTGCCAGCGCATTGCTTCTCTCCTTCCTGTGGTTGCCCGCACGGGCAGGATGCCAAACACCGCGCGCCAGCTTCGAACTGGCGACCGACTGGTTTGGCGGGGTTTACGTTCCGGCTGCCATCGATGGACAGCGGCTCAAACTGCTTGTCGACACCGGCGGCGCCGACTCGATGCTGACGGTTTCGACGGTGGCTTCGCTCGGTCTTTCCTCGCTGCCGATCCAGTCCCACCGCATCACGATGTACGGCGGTCTGCGGCTCACGAAATTCGTACGGGTGGGAGATATGCAGGTCGGATCAGCCCCCAGCCGTCCGTCAACCTTCTACGTGATGCCAGACAACCGCATTCCCTATGCCCTGTCTGGCACGCTGGCACCCGATTTCCTCTCCCACTACGATGTGGAGTTCGATTTCGCGAACGCCCGCATGAAGCTTTTCGCACCGGGCACCTGTCCCCAAAGTGCCTATTGGACCACGGACCCGTCCGGTCATGCCGATCTGACGCCCAATCCAACCCACCACATCATCGCGCCGGTCGAGATCGACGGCCACACCGTGGTGGCGCTACTGGACACCGGCGCCTCGCGGTCGGATCTCAGCCTGGAAACGGCGCGGCAACTGTTCGGAGCAGCGATGAGCCCGGCGGCATTGCAGCCGGCGACCAGTGCGGATGCCGGACCCGGCCTCTTTACCTATCCTTTCCACACCATCAGCATCGGCGGCGTGAAGGTGGCAAATCCCGACATCGTTCTGGTGCCCGACGCCATCTCGCGCCGGCCGCCGCAGACGCCGCGGTTGATCCTCGGCATGGACGTGCTGCGCCAGCTGCATCTCTACATCTCGTACAGCGAAAACCGCTTGACCTTGACGCCGGCGGACGCACGTTAAGACACCGAATCGGTCCAGACTTCCCCGGCCCATCCAAGGACAAGATCACATGCCTTCCTTCACCAAACGCCGACTGCTGCAGCTCCTGGCAGCAACGCCTCTGGCGGCGCGGGCTGCATCACGTCCGCTGATCGATTGGAGCGACCAGCAGCAGACCATGGACGGATTTGGCGCCTCGGCAGCCTTCCATCAGGCGCACAACCTGCAGACCTTTCCCCGGAAGGCACAGCACGAGGTTCTCGATCTCCTGTTCTCGACCAAACGAGGGGCCGGTCTCTCGATCACGCGAAACGTGGTGGGTGACGGCGGCGTGACCGAGGACGGCAGCATCTGGGGCAAACCGTTCAATGGGCCGACGCCGTCCATCGAACCGAGCGAAGGGGTGTGGAACTGGAAAGGCGACGAGGAGCAGGTGTGGTTCATGCGCGAAGCCATGAAGCGCGGCTGCATGCGCCACCTCTCCACCGTCTGGAGCCCGCCCTACTGGATGAAGGACAATCACAGTGTCATCCATGGTGGTCACGTAAAGCCGGAATGCTATCGTGCGTTTGCGGAATACCTCTCGGCCTATGTCCGCGGCTACAAGCGCCACCACGGCATCGACATCTACGCCATATCGCCGACCAACGAACCGGACATCAACCAGACCTATTCCTCCTGTCTGTGGTCTGGCGAGGAGCTATGCACCCTGGTGCGCGACCACATCACACCGGTGTTCGCGCGCGATCGCATCCAGGCCAAGCTGCTGCTGGGCGAGGACAGCCATTGGAAGGAAGACCCCTTTGCACCGTCTCTGGCCGATCCCGTTGCGGTGAAGCACGTCGATATCTGCGCCTCGCACGCCTATACCGACCGCGGCTTCACGGCAATCGCCTTTCGCACTGGCGACTTCCCGCTGGCGCGCGCGGCGGGCAAACCGATCTGGCAAACCGAAGTCGCCGATTTCAAGCCGAACGACACCAGCATCGATGAAGCCCTGTTCTGGGCGCAATTGCTGCACACCCATGTGGTCGAGAACCAGGTCAGCGCCTGGTTTTACTGGTGGGCGATCGCCTATGGCGGAAGGAGCGGTTCGCTGATCGACCTCGATCTCAAGAAGAAGCAGTTCACAGTCGCCAAGCGGCTGTTCACGATGGGCAACTGGAGCCGCTTTGTGAGGCCGGGATTTCGCCGCGTGACGACGCAATCCCAACCGGTGCCTGGCCTTTGGCTGTCGGCGTTCCGCGATGGGAAGACCAATGTGGTCGTAGTAGTCAACCAGAACGAACGACCGATCCCTCTGTCGTTCCCGGCACCCGGCACCAAGGCCGCCTGTTACCGCACCTCTGCCCGGGAAGATCTGGCTTCGGCCGGATGGATCACAGCAGAGGATGGGACCTTCTCGCCGACGCTGGCGCCCCGCAGCGTAACCAGCTTCGTGACAAACGACGCCAGTTGAAATTTCCAAAAAAAGCGGCCGCCTTTCGGCGGCCGCTGGGAAGATTGAGAGGGCTTTAAGCCCGTGGCAGAGGATTAATAGGACACCCTCACGCCGACAAAGTACCGAGCGCCGCTGTTGTCATAGGTGAACGGCTGGTTCGGGAACTGCAGATAGGTGTGGAACGCTTCCTCAGTCAGATTCTGCCCCGACACGAAGATCTGATAGTGGTCGAGGAAGTTGTAGGCGATCTGACCATCGAGCTCACCATACGGCGCCGAGAAGACACCGAAGGTTTTCGAAGTGCCCGTGCTCGCGTCCGTCACGGATCCATAAGTGGAGCCGCCGATACCGCCGTTCACGGCCTTGCTGCGCCACGAGTACGACAGACGAGCATCGATCCCGTGGTTGTCGTAGAAGATCGTGCCGGTGAAGGCATGCGCCGACACGTCGGGGATCGGCAAGTGCGAGCTGAAGTCGGTGTGAAGGGCCGACTGCGACTGGGTGTAGGTGTAGTTGGCTGCGAAGCCGACACCCATGTCGAACACGTACTGACTGGCCAGTTCGAAACCGTAGATCGAGCCATGGCCGGCATTGGTCGCCATCGTGACAGGACCTTGCGAACCGCCGAAGTCATCCATCACCGTCGTGTTCACGGGCTGTTGTACTTCGAAGCTTTCGATCTGCTTGTAGAAGACGCCGACGCTGGCCAGAGCTTCCGGTGCGAAATAGTCTTCCCACGACAAATTGAACTCATTCGCACGGTACGGATCCAGTTGCGGGTTACCCGAACTGCCGTTTGCGAACCTGAAGCCGTCTTTCGTACCGTAGGAAGGACTGCTGGGATTCACATTGACCCGCCCGCCGGTTTCACGCGTGAAGTTGTAGGACTGGCCCAAGCCGAGATTGAACAGATCGGCCGGCGACACCACGCGAGCCCCGCTCAAACGGATGATCTGATCATCCGTCGGATAAAGGGTGAGGTTGAACGACGGTAGGATGTCCACCGTGTCCTTGCCGGCCGTGAAGGGCGTGTTGTTGCTGTTCACGCCGTTCCACGTGGCGGTGCCGTAGGAATAAACCGTCGGTGCCGACGTCGCGCCAGTAACTGTCTGGTGCGTAACCACAACGCGAACACCGGCGTTGACATGGAAGCCCATGTCCTTGTTGCCCATATCCGACATCAGATAGTAGGCCTGAGTGCTCTCATGCACCCGGAACGAGCTCAGCGTGTCGGTGTAGAGCTTCTCCGAGTTGTTGGGCACGGCTGTCGTGCTCACGGCACACCCCGTCTGAGCCGTCGACGCGCAGGGGGTACCCGACGAATCGGCGGTCGGTGCCAGAGCAGGCACGTTCGCCGCTTGGTTCCAGATCGTGTTGAGGAAGGTCGCCGGGTTGTCCATACCGCCGGTGACCGGGTTCTTCACGATCATGTTGCCGAACATGAAGCTGTTGACCGTGAGCGCCAGGGCCGGGTTGGACACGGCCGTGTCATACGGAATGGCCGCGTAGCCCGGATCCTGATAGTAGAGTCCCGGCCCGTTGCCCGGAGCGAAGCAGCAGTTGGCGATGTAGGCTCCGCTTTCCGTATAGCCGTCGATCAGATAACGGCCGAAGTCCTGCCAGACGTTGCGTTGGGCAAAGCGGAAACCGCCCGTGATGCTGCCGTCAACGCTCTTAAGGAAGCTCGGCTTGTAGACGACGTCGCCTCTGATGGCGTCCTGCTCCTGCTTGGCCTTGTTGGCCCAGGCCCAGGCGGACTTGAACAACACATAGTTCGGATTCGAAAGAACATCCGCATACGGCGCGAGATAGGTTGCGGTCGGCAGACCGGAAGTACCACCGTTGCTCCACTGCAGTGGGATGGCCGGATTGCCGTTGGTGCAAGCGGCTGAGAAGTTGTTGCAGCCCGGAGCTGTCGGGGCAGCCGAGGTCGACTGACCGTCCGCCGTATAGAACCCGTGCTCAACATCTTGCTGGGCAGCCTTCAGGCTGGAGCTGCCGCGCGCCCACGAAACGTCAAAAGAGGCCGTGATCGGGCCGCCATTGTCATAGTCCGTGTGCCACTGGAGATTGTTGGCGTCCGTGCCTGTCCTCTGCAACAAGGTCGCGGTTTCTGCACCCTGCAGATAATACTGCGCCGATTCCACAACGCCGTTGGAGTCGATCGTATACGGCTGATCGGCATTGATGCCCGGCATGCCGCTTCCCGGCACATTTGACGTCGCACCTGAACCGTTGAAACCGACCTTGTCCGAATAGTTCGTCTGCGTGTCCGAAATATGTGAGTAGAACCAGACTACCTTCGTCTGGAGTGCATCCGTAACGTTCCAGGCGGCGCCCAGCGTCGCACCGATCGTCTTGTTCTGATCATAGATGTCGCTGAAATACGCATATTCCGGACTGATGTATGACTTCGAAATGTTGGTTTCACCGTTGGTGTCGTTCAACGGGCCCGTTCCGGTATAACCGCTGACGGCGGTCGTGCCGATGACCCAAGGCGTACGGTTGTAGGCCTCATACTCCCGCGTACGCGTGTTTTCGTTGTCGTACGACACGCTGCCCGTGATCGCGAACCTGTTGTTGGGCTTGTACGACGCCACCAGCGTGGCATTGGGCGTCATATTGCCCAGCGACTGATAGCTCGTCGAGGTGCCGCGCACGCTCGCCGTCACAGACATGCCTTCCGCCGCATCCAGCGGATTGCGGGTCTTGAGGTTGATGATGCCGCCCATGCCGCCTTCGGTCAACGAGGCATCAGGAGACTTGTAGATGTCGATCCCGCCGATTTCTTCGCTCGGAATGCCTTCGAGAGAAGAGTACTGCGCATTGGCGCCGGCGCCGCCGTTGGCGGCTTCGCCGGAGACATAGAACTCCTTACCGGTCAAGAACACATCGCCGTTCAGCGTTGTGAGGTTCTGGCGCAAGCCGTTGATCAAGACGCGCGTACCCTTACCTTGGTCACGGGCGATCTGCACGCCCGGTAGGCGTTGCAGTGACTCAGCGACGTTCTGATCGGGCATCTTGCCGATATCTTCGGCAACGACCGACTCCATGATCAGGTTTGAGTTTTCCTTCGCCTGCAGAGCACTGGCGAGCGAAGCCCGGTAGCCGGTGACCGTTACCGTTTCAATGGTTTGACTATTGTCCTGCGCAAAGGCCGCTCCCGTTACGCCAATCAGCAGCGCGGCAACTGCCGTATGGGTACAAAACCTCAACTTGGATTTCATTGGACGTCCCCTTCTGAAGAGTTGTTTTTTGCGCGACGCCCAGGGTTTTCCCCGTTTCGCCGCGTGGATCACAAAACGTTATAGCTTCAAGTAAGCGCTTTCTATGCGGGATGTCAGCTTCCAACTAAAAAACGCTCTGGGTGTTGTTCCAAAAGCACGATCGCCAAAATTGTAACGCTAACGTTGTTATAAATCAGTGCCTTATATCACCTTTTTAGAAACTCTCTAAATATAACCCCAGACTGGTAAGCGCTTTCAGAAAACACGCATTTCAACGCCCCGCGGTTGCTCCCCAACCAGCGTTCATTGCGCAATGGAATCATCACTTTAGCGAACCAGGGCCGGGCCTCGCGATGCGGTGCTTTGCATCACCCCGGATTGCCGCCGGCCAACCAACTCACATCAATGTGTTGTGCAATACCTCAACCCCATCCCCGCCCAACCACGGGAGCATCGGGACTAGCCGGCGAGCGGCGAGGCGTCATGTCACAACAACGCCAATTCGGGCCTGATGGTGTGTGACGACAAGCTCGACAACACATCGGCAAAGATTGTGTGTTCGATGCGAGGAGGGATGATGATCACCTCGCCCGCATTCAGGTCGACCTGTTCGCTTGCAGCAGCCGTCCGCATTTCGACACGGCAACGGCCGCCAAGGCAGAAGATGCTGCGTGCCCGCGCAGGATCGGCTGCGATGCGCTCGACGCATCCTGCGTTCACCTCAAAACGCTCCGCCAGAAACTCGCCCGTATCGGCCAGGACGATGTGCTGGACGCCAGCGTGCTCTGTCCGGACCATCGGTACAGGCGGCTCAGTCAAGGTTTTCCAGCATGAGGTGGGAAGCGGACGCGGCAACTCCGCCAGCCATTTCTCCACCGTTGCACCATCGACGAAATCAACATCATCGCGGCCGGTGTTCTGGTCGTGCAGGCGGTCCACCATGTCGACCGACACCGTGGCATATTCCTCAAGCACGCAGCCCAACACCGAATGGACGGTTTCGAGTTCCGTCACGAGATAAACATCGCCCGGGTTCGGCTTGACAGAGTACTTCTCGTAGCGCGCGTCGGGCGTGCCGGCCAGCCAGCGGTTGAACGCATCCTTATCGTAGACGGCGTTCCACGCCTCGGAGGTCGACAAATAAACCTGGCCGCGCTCGAGGATCTTCAGCATATGGAAGAGCTCGGTCTTGCGGGTCAGATGTCGTTGAAAGCTGAATCCCATCCCCGGCCTGAGGAAAAACAGCGAATAGCCGAGCGGCGTGGCACATTTGACGCCATACGGCTTGAACTTGAGAATAAACCCGACCTTCTTCGTGACTTCCGCGATGGACCGTGCGTCGCCGGCGCTGAGATTTGTCTGAAACGCCAGATGCAGGTATCGCTTGAACACGGCTTCGATCCGCTCGATCCGGTCCATCTTCATCGGACGTTTGAGATAGGAGGCGATCACGGGCAGCGCGTCGCGCCACGATACCGCGTCGTGATCGAACGGCCTGTCGGCTGCGCCGCTGCAATATCCGTCGAGCAATCCAACCAGATCGGCGTTCAAATCGGGCTCCTTTGCGGCAGTTTGGCGTTGACACGGATACGAACCGCGCCGACCGCGCACTGCAATACAGCTTGTCTTAAAACCGCGCAAAGGCTTCCAAAGAGCCTCGGTTCGACGGCAGGACGAAAAGGCATGGCCGTTTCCGGCATAATTAAAGGCAATGCCGTGCTCAAAACCGTCCAGAATCGACACACAGCTTAAACCGGTCCAGCCACCGAATCGCCAAGCCAAAGGCGTCAACCGTCAAGGCGCTACGTACCTTCATGCCGCAGCCATACTGATGAGGCACCAATTTCTTTGACCCGGACCGTTTAGACGCTAGATTTGCGCGCCCTGTCGGGGGACAGGGTCTGCGGCCGAGACTTGGCCCGGTGAACGCTCGCGGTGAGACGATGCGGACGAAACAGCACCGGGAAACGGAGAAGGAATTCGTCGGGCCCCGTCTGGAAGAAATCATAGACAACCAGCACTCGCTGGCGCGACTAAGCGTGGCGATCGACTGGCGCCTGCTCGAAGGTCGCCTGGGTGCCGCAGCGGCCGGGACATCGCACAACGGCCGGCCGTCCCAGACGCGACTCATCGTCGGCCTGGCCGTCCTACGGCAGCTCTATGACTTGACCGACAATGCGCTGTTCGATCGCTGGCTCGAAAATCCGTATTTCCAGCTCTTGTGCGGCGAACAGTACTTCCAGCATAGCCTTGCCTACGAGCGCAGCCTGCTGAGCGCGGCTCTGCGCCGTATCAGCACCGACAAGCTGCATACGCTGATGCGCGCCGGCCTTTCCGGCGCCGTCGGCCTGGATAACAGCAGCATGCCCGAGCTCGCCCGTCTCGGCCTCGATGGGGTCGCCCTCGCCAAGCCGGGACGACGCAAGGAACAAAATGGCGAAAAGCCGGTGAGCATCTACGACGTCGCCAAACGCGCCGGCGTATCGATCAAGACCGTCTCGCTGGTGATCAACCGCCAACCCAATGTCAGCCTGCAGACCCGTACCGCCGTGCTGGCGGCCATCGACGCTCTCGCCTACCGCCCCAATGTCTTCGCGCGCGGACTGGCCAGCGAACGCTCCTACCTGATCGGCCTGTTGCACGACGTCGCTCCCGGCAGCTACATCGCCGACCTGCAATTGGGCGCTTTGGCGCGCTGCCGCGAGGAGGGATACCACCTCATCGTCGAACTCCTGAACCCGCAGGAGGACCTCGACCTCAACCAGCGTGTGCGCTCGCTGGTGAGCGAATCCGTCCTTCACGGCGTCATCCTGACCCCGCCGCTCTGTGACGAGCGAATCGTCATGGAGGAATTGAGCCGGGCGCAGACGCCGTTCGTGCGCATTGCCCCCGGAACGCGCATGGCCGGAACCCCGGCGATCAGCATCGACGAATACAAGGCCGCCTACGAGATGACCGCTTATCTGATCGGGTTGGGGCATCGCCGAATCGGCTTCGTCAAGGGCAAGCCGGATCACGGTTCGGCGCGCGTGCGTTTCGAAGGCTACCGCGCGGCGCTCGCCGATGCCGGAATCTCGTTTCAGGACGAGCTTTGCGCCCAAGGCTTCTTCAGCTACCAATCCGGCCTCGAGGCTGGCGAGAAGCTCTTAAGCGGCAAGAACCGCCCCACCGCGATCTTCGCCGGCAACGACGATATGGCCGCCGGCGTACTCGCCGTGTCGCAACGTTTTAATTTGCGCATCCCGACCGATCTGTCGCTCGCCGGGTTCGACGATTCCATCGTCGCCCAAGTGGTGTGGCCGCGGGTGTCGTCATGCCGTCAGCCGTTGAAAGAGATGGCCGCCGCGGCTGTTTCGATCCTCACGCAAAAACGCACACACGATCGCCCACATGAACGCCAGCTCGCCCACGAACTTGTCGTACGGGAATCGACGGCGGCGGTGTCGAGCTGAGCCCTCGGCCGTCGCCCGCCGGCACGGGCCCATCAAATCCCACATCGAAAACAGCGCACCATTGCCAAGGCGGACAATGGGTTAGACCAGCGGCGCCGAATATTTGTTCGCCTCGCCCTGGCCGAAAACAAAGTAAATACCGTGGCGCGCGGAATCCGATTCGCCAGAAGCGGCAAGGCATGGCGCGACACGCAAAAAAATGTTAAGGATAATCAAACAATTCCGCAGCCTAGTTGTAGTCGGGGATGGTTGGGTTGACTGGGGTTTTGAGTTCTGATCGTGGAGCATTGCCACGATCTGGCAGGCAGCGCGGCGGGGGCAAGGTAAAGAAGACTTCGTTCGCGCGCAGACTGCGTTTGTCGGCGCTGGTGCTTGCGCTTGCGGCGGTGTTCGTTATCGGCCTGGATTCGCACACACCTCTGTTCGCAGATTATGCCGACGGTTATCGCACCGAGCAGGCCCTGACGCTGCCCGATGCGGTCAAGGTCTGGCGTCAAGCTGCCTGGCGCCGGGACGATTTCCTGTCCCAGATCAGACTGGGCGATCTCTACTCGGGGAATCAGAGCTTCGGGCCAGGTGAATCGTCCAAGAACGAAAGTTTCCGCGATCCCGTAGAAGCCTATGTCTGGTATTACATGGCCTTGCGTCCGGGGCACGATTACCGCGCCGACGACAATCAAGCGTCCTACGATACGCTCAACAACATCCGTTCGAACGCGCTGAACAATGCCCAGGCGATCTATTACGGCCTGACCTTCGAACAACGCCTAGATGCCCGCGCCCGCATTCTCTACATCCTGGCCAGCCGCGGCGCGGAAGGGTTCATTACCCTGGGGCGCATTCATTCGTCCGGTTTCTATTCGGGCACCACAGCCTCCGACAAACAGTACGTGATGCTGTGCATGCGGTCCTCATGGAACCACTGGTA
>JBJKRM010000281.1:0-4951 GCA_046704685.1 Rhizomicrobium sp. | reverse complement strand
TCCTTGAGCTTGGCTTTTCCGGGTTTGGAGCGGTGCGAGCGCCCGAGCAGTGCACCCTTCAGGACTTCAGGGGTCCAGCCCGGCCGCTTGGCACAAGGTCCAGACGAAAAAAAAGGCCGTG
The DNA here is from genome assembly GCA_046704685.1 of Rhizomicrobium sp. GTDB lineage: Bacteria > Pseudomonadota > Alphaproteobacteria > Micropepsales > Micropepsaceae > Rhizomicrobium. Next base: position 4,830 of record JBJKRM010000281.1, on the reverse strand, counting down.
CAGGGCGCACGGCCGGCATATTACCGGTCATCACACATTCCTTCCAGAATGTTAGCACCTCGTTGGGGAGGCGTGGCCCAATCGCGTCTGTATAGATTCCCCGGATCACAGTCAAATGAAATACGAGCGCCTTGTTGGAGAGGTTGCTTCTCGATCCGTGCCTTGAATGAAGGGGCGCGGAGTAACTTGGTGGTGTTCACTTGGCTCAGTCGTGGCACTTATGACATCTCGCAGCGATGCACGGCAATCGACACAACGTGCAGCAAATACAACGGAAGTGCGGTTTGCTGCCTGCCGGGCATGTCCCTGCTGAGCGATGACCCTGAGGAAGGGCCGGCGCTGCCGGCTAAACGCTTTCTCCGTGACGGCAACGGTCGAGCCCGTCATTGGCCAGGATAGAGAGTTGGAGATTGTGCGTATCCGGCACAATTAGCATCCGCATCGGCGCCGAAAGCCCGTTTGCCTGGGGATTATTCCGGCAAGTCTCTTGCACTGCCATTGGATTGGATCGAATAGGGCCCACTCTGGGACAGCTGGTTAAGCAATAACCAGACACAGAGGGAGAAAGTGCGCCGAAGATGGTTAAAAGCCGCGGCGCATTAAGGGCTTGGGTCCAGAGGAACAACGCTTCTGTGGGGATATCCATGCGCCGTTTTCTGTTCGCCGCCACGGTCTTGACCGCTTTCGCTCTGCCGGCTTCCGCGGCCATCCCGTCGAATCCGGCTCCGAAGGTCGCCTCGCTGCGTCAGCACGATGATGGCGCCGAATATGTCTGGCGCGTCTTCTGCGTCTCTGGGCTTCGTTATAGCTACACACCAGCCAGCCAGTTCCCGACCAGCTCGCGCTTCGAGCAGGTGACGACACCGCAGACCGGCGACATCGCTTGGTGGCCGGAATTCGTCGCCATTTTCAATAGTCAGAACTCTACCTACATCACCCGATACGGCTTTCTGAAACTTGCCGACCTGTCTGTCGACGGCGCCCAGCCGAAATATTACCGCATGCGCATTTTGCCCGGCGAAACGCCTGGCCAGAAGCCGAAGCCCGGAGAGTGCGAAAGGCACTTGATGTAAGACGGCGGCTGTGACTTAAACCTCGATCTCACCTTTCATATACAGCGCGCATCTGCCGGCAACCACGGTGCGCGCACCTTCGTCCGTGCACATCAAATCCCCGCCGCGCGGCGAGACTTGTCGTGCCTTCATGGTCTTCTTCGACAGGCGCTTACCCCAGAAGGGTGTAAGGATGCAATGCGCTGAGCCGGTCACCGGATCTTCCGGAACGCCTTTGTCGGGAGCGAAGAAGCGAGAGATGAAATCATAGCCTTCATCACCTTTGGCGGTGACGACCATTCCCCACAGATTTTGGGAGCGCAGTACGCCAGCAATTTCGCCACAATCGCGGATGCCGCGGATCACCTTCGGGTCTTCCCACAAGCCGAGTAGATAGCGCGCCCTGTGCAATTCCTTCGGTGGCTTGACGTTTAGCGCCTCGCCGATGGCCTTGTTGAAGTCAAGTGCCGTTTCAAGCGGCCTTGGCAGGTCGGAGGGAAGCGACATGGTGTTCCAGCCGTCATCGCCCCGCGCCACGATCAGTTCGCCAGACCGTGTCATGAACGAGACAGAGTCGAGCTCACGATCAAGCTCCTCGAACAAGAGCCAGGCGCTGGCCAGCGTGGCATGTCCGCAAAGGTCCACTTCACCGCCCGGTGTGAACCAACGCAGGTCGTAGTGCGCGTCGCTTGTCTTCACCAAGAAGGCCGTCTCCGAAAGATTGTTTTCTCGGGCAATTCCCTGCATCAGCCTGGCATCGATCCACGCATCGAGCGGCACGACGGCCGCCGGGTTACCCTCGAGTGCCTTGTTTGCGAATGCGTCGATCTGCCAGAGCTTGAATTTCATCATGGCCTCCTGAATTGTGGAGTGAGGCTAATGCGTGTCCCCGAGAACGCGAATGCACGGTCGTGCATAGCGGTCCTGCTGCTGCTTGCCGCCAATCAAACGATCGCGAGCCGCTTGCAGCGGAGCGCGATAGTCAGTGGTCGGCATCAAATGTTCAGCGTGACACTTCCGCCCAGCAGTCGTCGTTCTCCCAAACGCGCACGCGTGTGCTCTTCGGAACGCGGTCGAGAAACCAGCGTGCGATGATTTCTGCCGTGGGGTTGTCCAGTTCTGGTAACTCGTTGAGCAACTTGTGGTCCAATTGCGCTACGAGAGGAGCGACCTCGGCGTCGACCTCACCGAAGTCCTTGACAAAGCCACGCGCGTCTACGGTCCCGCGAACCACGATCTCTACACGGTAGTTATGGCCGTGAAGATTGCGGCAGCGATGGCCTTCGGGGACCTTCGGCAGGTAGTGGGCGGATTCGAAGCGATATGAACGGCCGATCAAGGCGTCAGTCATTGGGGAAACAATCTCTTTTCCTATCGGAAGGTTGACGCCTTTTAGGACGGCTCAAAGCCAAAATCCACTACCACCTGTCGCAGGTTGTTGCTCGCGTCAAATAACGCCCGCCGGAGCCCATTTGGTTATCAGGATTTCCACCCGCCGGATGCGTGCGAATGGCAGGATTTTTACGGTTTCCGCACTCGCCGCTGTTCCGATTGCGACCAATTGGTGGGGCGGTGCGCCAGACCGTGGTATTCAAGCCGCTCATGCGAAGACAGAGTCACCCGGCCACGGCGCTGTTGAGCAACAACGCCTGGAAAGGAGGAGCTTTCCAGGACATACGAGTCGAACTCTATTCCGCTGTGCTGGCTTCGTTTGCTCTCGCCTCTACCATCGCCGCACGCTTGTCACGCAGCGCACTCTTCATCGATTTCTGCAGCCGATCGAAGGCCCGAACCTCAATTTGACGCACGCGCTCGCGCGAGATGCCGAAGCGGTGTGACAGTTCCTCCAGCGTAGACGGATCGTCTTGCAGGCGGCGGGCCATGATGATCTCGCGTTCGCGCTCAGGCAGTTCACCGAGCGCGGCCGTGAGCAATTCTTTGCGCTCGTCTACCTCCTGGGTTTCCGCCATGCGAGTCTCTTGGTCGAGACTCTCGTCCGGCAGCCAGTCCTGCCATTCGCTCTCGGAGTCTGAACGCAACGGCGCATTGAGGGATGAATCCGGTGCCGACAAGCGGCGATTCATGTTGACGACCTCGGTTTCTGACACACCGAGCTGGTCGGCCAGCTTGGCCACATGCTCCGGTGTCAGGTCGCCTTCTTCGATGGCGTTAATTTTGGTCTTGGCTTTGCGCAGGTTGAAGAACAGTTTCTTCTGGTCGCTGGTGGTGCCGATCTTAACGAGGCTCCACGAGCGCAGGATAAATTCTTGGATCGAGGCGCGAATCCACCACATGGCATAGGTGGCCAAGCGGAAACCGCGCTCTGGATCGAAGCGCTTGACGGCTTGCATCAGCCCGACATTGCCTTCGGCGATGATCTCGGATGTAGGCAGGCCGTAGCCGCGGTAACCCATGGCGATCTTGGCAACCAGCCGCAGGTGCGACGTCACCAGCTTCCGGGCAGCCTCGGAGTCCTCATGCTCTTTCCAACGCTTGGCGAGCATATACTCCTCTTCTGGCGCCAGAAGCGGGAACTTCCGGATTTCAGCGAGATAGCGTGATAGTCCGCCTTCACCGTGAAAGGCGGGAAGCGCGCGACTGCTCATGGTCCCCATATCCTTTTCTGCGCAATTCCCCGGTTGCGCGACGCCCAAGCTGGCAGGGCCGTTAAACGGTTAACGCCCCAACCCTGCGATTGGTACCAGATTTAGGATCAATCCCGGCTTTTTCAAGCCGTCCGAGTTGCCGCAATCGGTGTTGCCGGAATTGCAGGGAAATCCTGGCTTTTTGACGGGGGTCATAACGGCCATATCCACAGCAAGGCCGGCACGGCGGTGGCCAGCACGACGATGGAGAGCGGCAGTCCGAGCTGCCAGTAGTCGCCGAAGCGGAATCCGGAGGCTCCCATGATCAGAAGGTTGTTCTTGTGGCCCAGCGGGGTGAGGAACGAGCAGGAGGCGGCAATCGTCACGCCCATCAGGAAGGTGTCGGGGTTGACGCCGAGTTGAAGGGCCATGTCGATGGATACCGGGGCGAAGATCACGATAGTGGCGACGTTGTTGAGGACACCGGACATCAGGGTGGTGGCTAGCATCATCAGCACGAGGGCGATCACCGGCGAATGTCCGGGTGTCACCGACAGGATGCCTTGGGCGATGGTGTTGGTTCCACCAGTGCGGTCGAAGGCGGCGCCGATCGGCAATAGACAGGCCAGCATCACCACGATGGGCCAGTCGATCTGGGTGTAGATGTCCCGCGCCGGTACGATGCTGAAGGCGGCATAACCAGCGACGGCGAAGGCAAGCGCCACTGGGAAGGGCAATAGACCGGCGCTTGCGGCAATCACGGCGGCCAGGAAGAGTGCCGCGACGAAGGCCGTTTCAAACGGGTGGAATGAGCCGGTGTTCACCCGGTTTACTGCGATCAGCCCGAGATGACTGAGGTTGGTGCTGTCCGCCACGGCACTGCCCGCCAGCAGCACGGCATCCCCGGCTTCGAACGGACGATCCTTGACATTGGAACGGCGCATCCGCCCACGGCGGGCGATGCCGAGCAGTCTGAGGCCATAGCGGGACATCAGGCGCAGCGAGCGCGGTGTCTTGCCCACCAGCATGGATTCTGAGCTGACTACGCCCTCCACGATTTCGGCGCGTCGCGAATTGTTGCGTTGTCCCGGCTCGGCCGGGCTGTCGCCTGCCGTCTCTTCGTTCAAGTGTGCGGCTTTCATGAAGGCACCGATGGCGTCGGTCGATCCCTCGACCAGAAGACGGTCCTGGGG
>JBJKRM010000280.1:0-3695 GCA_046704685.1 Rhizomicrobium sp. | reverse complement strand
GTATTGTTCTGGTGTTTGCAGCCTTCTATTTGCGATTCCTAAAGAACCTGTAAGCGCAATCTGCGGAACCGCACCCGAGCTGCAGTTAGGTCTGGAATGACTGCATTGCGAATATTGATTCCAGAAGGCTCCAGCCTTTCCGCGAGAGAGGCGGTTGCAGTGCTCGGAATGATGGGTTACGCAATCGAGGTGCTCGACCCGGATCAGTATTGCATCTGCCGCTTTTCCCGCTACGTGCGGCGGGTTCATCAATCGCCCCGGCTGAGCGACTCTCCCGGCGATTTTGCCGGGTTTCTTCTATCCCATCTGTCGGCACACGAGTATGACCTGGTGCTGCCCGTGCACGAGCATGCGCTTCTTCTATCTGCCGTCGCCGATAGGATTCGGAAGCACTGCCCCGTCGCCATAGCACCGTTCGCCGCATTCGAACAGGTTCAGAACAAGGTTCGATTCTGCGAGCTTCTAAGAAAGCTGCAACTCCCGCAACCGCCTACACAAGCGATCGCCGCGCGAGCGGAGTATCCGTCGGGTAAGGCGATGCCGTACTACGTGAAGACCGCCTTCGGCACAGCAGGCGACGGTACCTGGTGTGTATCTACCGCGGGCGAACTGACCGCGGTGCTGGTCGCGCTGCGAGCGCGCGAGACGACGGGAAATCTTGGAACGTTCCTGATACAGGATGCCGTTGCCGGAACGCTTGAGGTTGTGCAGTCGGTTTTCGAGAGAGGCAGATTGGTCGCGATCCACGGCTATCGCCAGCAGATCGAGGGCGTGGGCGGCAGCGCGAGCGGTCGCATCAGCGTGCACAGACCATACGTGATCGCCGCGCTGCGTCGCATCGGGGAAGCGCTCGCTTGGCATGGTGCATTGATGCTGGACTACATTCACGATGATGCCACCGGGGAATTCTGGTTCATCGACCCCAATCCGAGACTCGGCGAGAGCATGAATGGCTTCATCGCCGGCATCAACCTGCCTGAAGCCATGGTCCGCCTGTCCCGCGGCGAACAGGTGCCGTGGATTGTTTCGACCAGCGGAATTCGCAGCCATATATTGCTGCCCGCGCTTTTAGCCGCGGCGATCAAGCGGCGAACGCGAGCCAAAGTTCTTAAGGAGTTGTTTTCGGCTTGGCGCCGCGTCGGCGTTTATGCCGGTAGCCGGGAAGAGGTGATGTCCATCTCGGACCCGCTCAGCGTAGTGCCGACTTTTTTCGTTGCCATGCGCCTTCTCCTGCATCCGTATGCGGCGCAGCTCATTGCGTCGCGCGCCATCAGGAACTACGCAGTGACCGAACGCGCGGCAAACTGCATTCGACCGATCATGGATTGATGGCAAATGTCTGCCGGCGCCCAGGACGGCTCTCCAACTGCGCGGCGCCAGCGTGCGGAAATCGCCGCAAGATAACGAGTTGCATTTACCTCCCGATCGTGCAACGGACTTCGGTTAAATCCCGCTCGCTGCACGATCGACTCTATAATACGTTCATATGGATGCCTGAAGTCCAATCCGATCTTTCTTGTAACGCATCTTCATTTGTAAACTCAAGGGGGCAAGAAAATGAAACGACAATACATGCGATTTCTGAAAGTGGCGCTGATCGCGCTCGGTACGCTGGGAGCAAGTTTGTCGGCCCAGGCTGCCGGTGCAGGCAACTTTCCCAACCAACCGATACAGTACATTATTCCGTTCGGGCCGGGCGGCGAGTCCGATGTTTCGGCACGCTTGCAGCAGCCGTTTTTCAAGCAAATGTTCGGCCAGGATCTGGTGATCAGCTACAAGCCGGGCGGTGGCGGAGCGGTCGGCTGGTCGCAGCTCAACAGTATGCAGGCCGACGGCTATACCATCATGGGCGTCAACCTGCCGCACATCATCGTCAAGCCGCTGCAGCGCGACGTCGGCTTCAAGACTGATGATCTGGGCGTCTTCTACTTTTTCCACTACACGCCGGACGCGATCGTGGTGGCCAAGAACAGTCCGTTCAAGACGGTCAAGGATCTGATTGACTACGCCAAAAAGAACCCCGGTCGCGTAACGTTCTCCGGCTCCGGCAGAGGCACTGCAAACGATCTGGCTCACGCCCGTTTCGACAAGCTGACGGGAATCAAGACCACCTACATTCCATTTAAGGGCACCGGCGCTTCGGTAACCGCATTGCTTGGTGGTCAAGTCATGGCCGCGTGGGGCTACACCACGGTCGGCGCGCAGCATCCGGACGACACACGGCTGCTGGCGGTATCGATGGAAAAACGCCATCCGCTATTCCCGAACGTGCCCACATTCAAGGAACTGGGCATCGACATGGTCGGTGGAGCTTATCGCGGCATGGCCGTGCCCAAGGCGACGCCGGTAGCGATCAAAGAAAAGCTGTCCGACATGTTCGACAAGATCAACAAGGATCCTGCGTTCATAAAGAAGATGGAAGATCGTGGCTTCGCGATGGTGAACATCCCCTATGATCAGGTCGCCAAATTCATGGCCGCCAAGACCAAGGAATATGTGGAAGCGGCAAAGCAGGCGGGCATTATCAAGTAAATCCATACCGTCCCTAGAGGTTTCTCCGGGGCTATTTGGCCCCGGGGAAACCGCCGGATGTCGAGGCACATAAAACGCGGCTGTTGCCTGAATTGTCGAGGCGGGGGAGAGCATGTTCGGAATCGAGCACTTTTTTGATGCAGTGACGCCGTTTCGCCTGATGCTATCCCTGGTCGGCGTGGTCTGTGGCACGGTGCTCGGGGCGATTCCCGGCCTGACTGCGACGATGGCGATCGCGGTGCTGGTGCCGGTAACCTTTTCCATGGATCCGGCCTCAGCGCTGGTGCTGATGGGTGCAATCTATACCGGCGCCATTTATGGCGGCGCATATTCCGCGATTCTGCTCAATACGCCGGGTACGCCGTCGGCCATCGCGACCACTTTTGACGGTTTTCCGATGGCCAAGCGCGGCGATGGCGACTTGGCGATCACGCTGGCCTGCCTCGCTAGCGTGTTCGGCGGCCTGGTCGGTGCCTTGGCCCTGTTGATGCTTGCGCCGCCTCTGGCGAAGGTTGCGCTCGCATTCGGTCCCGTCGAGTATTTTTGGCTGGCGATATTCGGCCTGACGTTGATCTCGGCCATTTCCGAAGGTGTGCTGGTCAAGGGATTAATCGGCGCCTGCTTTGGCCTTCTATTGTCGTGTGTCGGGGTTGCGCCGATCAGCGCTGCCACGCGCTTTACCTTCGGCTTCAGCACCATGCTCGGCGGCGTCAACGCGGTGTCCGGGCTGATCGGATTGTATTGCGTACCGGTACTGATGGACCTCGTGGCGCGCCCGGAGCGGCATCTGGAGTTCGCCGACGTGGCGCGCGGTTTTCGCTTGAAGGAGGCGTTCGGACTGTGCTGGAACGGCAAGTTCAACCTGATCCGCAGTTCCGTCATCGGCACCATTGTCGGCATCCTGCCCGGTGCCGGCGGTTCGATCGCCGGCCTGGTCTCGTATTCGGAAGCCCGCCGTGCGTCGAAGCATCCCGAGCGCTTTGGCAAGGGGGAACCGGCCGGCGTGCAGGCGAGCGAGTCGGCCAACAACGCCACCGTCGGCGGCGGCATGATCCCGACCCTGGTGCTGGGTATCCCGGGCACGCCGCCGGATGCGGTAATTTTGGGCGCGCTACTGGTGCAGGGCATCCGTACCGGGCCGGGATTATTCACGTCTTCCGGCG
>JBJKRM010000279.1:0-4855 GCA_046704685.1 Rhizomicrobium sp. | reverse complement strand
GTTGGGGCCTTCCGGATTGACGTAGATCAGCCCCATCTGCACGGCGCCGAGCGGGTTTTCCAGCTCGCGCTTGCCGCTGTAACGTTCGTCGCCCAGCCAGCTGCCTTCCGGTCCCCAATAGAGTTCGTCCGGCTCCCATGTGTCGGCGCGCCCGCCGGCGAAGCCGAAGGTCTTGAAGCCCATCGATTCCAGGGCGACGTTGCCTGCCAGCACCATGAGGTCGGCCCACGAGATCTTGCGGCCGTATTTCTGCTTGATCGGCCACAACAGCCGGCGGGCCTTGTCGAGATTGGCGTTGTCGGGCCAGCTGTTGAGCGGCGCGAAGCGCTGCTGTCCGGCGCCGGCGCCGCCGCGCCCATCGGTGATGCGATAGGTGCCGGCGCTATGCCAGGCCATGCGGACGAAGAGGCCGCCGTAATGGCCGAAATCGGCCGGCCACCAGTCTTGCGAATCCGTCATCAACGCCTTGAGGTCCGAGATCAGCGCGTCGAGATCGAGGCTCTGGAACGCCTTGGCGTAGTCGAAGCCTTCGCCCATCGGGTCGGATTTCTTGGAATTGTGATGGAGGACCTGGATATCGACCTGATCCGGCCACCAGTCGCGATTGGTGCGACCGCGATGGGATGTTCCGTGGATCACCGGGCATTTGCCTGTTTCTGACATGTGGTCTCTCCTTGAATGGGCTTGGCAGGAATTTAGCGATCTCAATGGATAAGATGAAATTGCTTCTTCTGATACTTGCGATAAGATATTCTTATGGATCGAGTTACTCTTCGCCAGCTCCGCTACTTGGACGCACTCGCACGTAAAGGTCACTTCGGCCGCGCCGCGGAATCCTGTGCCGTCACCCAGCCAGCCCTCTCCATGCAGATCAAGGAGCTGGAGGAGGCGCTGGGCGTGGTGCTGGTCGAGCGCGTTGCCCGGCAGATCCGGCTCACCAAATACGGCGAAGAGGTCCTGGCCCATGCCCGGCAAGTGCTGCGCATGGTCGACGAGCTCGGCAATGTGGTGCGCGCTTCCAACGACCGGCTGGCCGGCCGCTATCGCATCGGCATGATCCCGACCGTGGCGCCTTATCTGGTGCCGGCGTTGGTGGCCGATCTTTCGCGTCGCCATCCCGAGATCGACCTTCATGTCCGCGAGGCCATCACCGCCAAGCTGATCCACGATCTCAGTGAAGGCCGAATCGATGCGGCGGTAGTCGCCTTGCCGATTTCGGAACCATCGCTGTCCGAAGTGCCCCTCTTCACCGAGCATTTCCTGTTGCTTCGCCCCGCAGCGGACCAGCGCAAGCCCGTGCCGAGTCCCGAAAGACTACCGGAGATGAATCTCCTTCTTCTGGAAGAAGGCCACTGCTTTCGCGACCAGGCGCTAGCGTTTTGCGGCATGCGGACGCCGCGCTCGCGGGAATCCCTCGATGCGAGTTCGCTGTCCACCCTGGTCCAGATGGTCACCGCCGGCTTGGGCCTGACCCTGATCCCCGAGATGGCGCTTCCCATCGAGACGCGCTCCCTCGCGCTGTCGGTGTCGCGGTTCAAGCCGCCGCAGCCTTCGCGCACTATCGGCATGATATGGCGCAAGGCAAACCCGTTGGCGAACCAGTTGCTGCAGCTGTCGGAGGCTGTTCGCCGCGCTGCCGATCGCGTCCGGCAGAAGCCGGCTGCACGCAAGAGCGCCAGGCACTGGGCATGACGGCGGGGGCGGCGAGATTTCACTATGGGATCAAAGAGAAATTCTGCCGCGCCGCGGCATCGCCGGCCGCCTTCATGTCGCGAAGTGTAAGCGACACGGATACGGTGATATCCCGCTCTACCGCGGAAAAAAGCCGGCCCGCCGATGACGGTGTGTCTGCCGACTTTCCAGTCCGGCGGCCGCTTGCGGACTACCCGGCTTGCAGCGCTCGTTCGGTGGTGACGAGTGTCGGATGCGGGGCCCGGTGGACCATCGTCGTCTCGCCGACCGAGAAGAAGCCGACCAGTTCGGCCAGTGTCTTGGTCTCGTCCGCCAGATTGCGGGCCGCCGCCGTCGATTCCTCGACCATGGCCGCGTTCTGCTGGGTCACCTGATCCATCTGCCCGACCGCGGCGTTGACCTGCTCGATTCCGGAGGATTGCTGCTCGGCCGCCTGGGCCATCTCGCCGACCAGGCTGTTGATCTGCAGCACCTGATCGACGATGCGCTTCAGCGCTTGGCCGGTCTCGCCGACGAGCTTGACGCCGTCGCCGACATGCCCGCTCGAGGTGTTGATCAGCGTCTTGATCTGCTTGGCCGCTTCGCTCGCCCGCTGGGCCAGCGCCCGCACTTCGCTTGCCACCACCGCAAAGCCCTTGCCGGCCTCTCCTGCCCGCGCCGCTTCGACGCCCGCATTCAATGCCAGAAGATTGGTCTGGAACGCGATCTCGTCGATCACGCCGATGATGTCGGTGATCTGCTTGGACGATGTGGCAATGGAGTCCATCGCCTTGACCGCGGTTTCGACCACCCGTCCGCCGTTCTCGGCGGCAGCGCGCGCCCCGGCCACGCTCTGGGCCGCGTCCTTGGCGTTGATGGCGGTCTTCTTGACCGTCGCGGTGATTTCTTCCAGCGCTGCGGCCGTCTCTTCCAGGCTCGCCGCCTGCTGCTCGGTCCGTCGCGACAGATCGTCGGAGGCGGTGGACACCTCGCCGGCACCGCCTGCGATCTGGTGGGTCGAGCGGAGCACGCTCTGCATCGTATCCTGCAGACGCTCCATGGCGGCGTTGAAATCTTCCTTCAGCTTGGCAAAAACGCCGGTCAGTTCGACGGTGATGCGATGGGTGAGGTCGCCTTTGGCCAGATGATCGAGGCCGGCGCCGACCGACGACACGATTTCCTGCGCCTGTGCCTCGTCATTGGCGACCAGTTGATCGTTGAAACGTCCTTGTTCTTGAAGGATCTGCACGCTACGGGACAGCTCGCCCAGATCATCCGGGCGGCTGATGTCCGGCAGCTCTGCCGTTTTGTCGCCGTCGACAATGCCGCGCATCGCCTGATTGAGGGCCATGATGGAGCGGGTGATCGCGCGCGTGATGAACAGGACGAAACCGGCCGTCAGGCCAAGCCCGGTCAGTGCCGGCCAGAAAATCACCGACGTCCAATCCGCGTGCAACAACGGTATGAAGCCGAGCAGCACCAGCAGGCTGGCCGCAAGGTAGATCTGCAGGCGGAGATTGGCGCCAAGCGGGCGCAGCATCGCGCCCAACAGGCCGTTGTGTTCTTGCTGCGTCGTCACATGGCGGTGCCAATTGTGGAGGGCGCCGACTAGCGCCCGGGTCGCTCTGGCGAAGCTGCCTTGTTCGATTTCGGAGCGCGCATGATCCCTCTGTCCGGACAGTATGCTCTGGAGCGTCGTGGCGGTGGCGCGGTGGAAGTCGGCATGCAGGCGCACAACGGTCCTGTAATCGTCGGAGCGTCGGATGGTTTCGGGTATGGTGTCGCTCTGTAGCCATCGGCCGAAGATGCAGTGGTCGTCGCTTGCGACCTCCTCGACATTGTACCTGGTGTATCCGCTGTCGACGGCATGCAGCAGACGGGTTTTCCATGCGGCATGAGCCGAAAAGGCTCTGGCGATTTCATCAGACATGCTCATGGGGCTCTCCGACCTTTGGCGTCGCGGCATAGGCTGCTTGGGGGCACACATGAAAATGAAATCGCGCTGTGCTTTGCTATGAGCTGCTCCCCCGAAGCGCGGTGATGCTTCGCAAACGGCGACCGGCATCATTTGGCCGAATGTTTTACGACCGATGTAGACGGGGCCGCCGCAAAGGGGGCTTGCCACGGAATGCTCTGCAACCAGCACTCGTGAAATTGTGTTGGCGAAAGAAAAGAGGTCGTTTTCAAATGCGGCGCGCCGGAGGCCGCCGGATGGTTTGCTCTATAGGCGAAACAACGGCTAAGGCTTGCTGTGTGGAGACCGGCACCAAAAAAGCGACCCACTACGGAGGGTTGAAAAGACAAAAGCCTGCGGGTTCGCTGGGGCAAACCCCTATGTGACAATCTGTCTGCCGGCTGGCCGCCGCGTCGCCAGCGCTTTCTCGCGCCGGAAGGTCTTGCACGTTCCGTCGTCTGAGGCTTCTTCCGAGACGATGCGGATTCCCATCGTCTCGTAGAGATGCTGCGCCACGGCTTCGGCCGGGTCGCTGCTGGTCCACAAACAGAGCCGGCCGTAGCCGTGGCTGACGGCCTGGCTGATCGTCCATTGCAGCACCCGGCGGCCGATGCCCCGGCCACCTGCCTCCGGCGCCGTGCAGAACCAGTCCAGCCAGATCGCATCGGGCGGCTCGGCGTCGATACGATACAGCCCGGTCAAGCCGACGATCTTGCCGTGCTCCTTCACCGTCCAGTGCCGCAACCCGCTGATGCCCAGCCGCGCCAGATCGCTCTCGTATTGCACGGGATAGAGGCCCGCCCGGAAATTGGCGGCCGGACCGGCGTCGGTCTCGGCATCGCGGGTGAAGACGGCATTGGCGATGGCGATCGCCGCCGGCAGATCCCGTTCGGAGAGCCTTTGGTATCGCAATTGCGGCGTGCCGGCGTTGCTCTGCCGGTTGGGCCGGCGACACGGTGCACACATGGCGATGAAGAACACAGGGTGGCCGGCGCTCTATAGCCGTTCTGCGGTGCCCCCGGTTGCGCGATGATCAGCGGGCGTGGTCTGCGTCCGGCGCATGCGGCGCCCCGGGAATGGGCGGAGATGGCCGTTTGCATACGGCGGCATGACGGCGGCGACAGAAGAAAAATGGGGTCAGAGTAGATTTATCTGCCCGCCGTCCGGCGCCTTGTTCTTTGCCGGGCGGCCTTTGGGCAGCGGCGCGGCCCGCCGTTTGGCGGCCTTGGC
>JBJKRM010000278.1:0-4643 GCA_046704685.1 Rhizomicrobium sp. | reverse complement strand
GTTCAAGGGAGCGTCCCTGAAGGACCTGTCGGCACAACCGCATCTCGTCATCAACGCCACAGAGCTGAGAACCGGATCGGCGTTCCGCTTCGGCACCATGGAGTCGGGATCTTGGCGCTGGGGCAAGATACACCGCAACGATGCGTCGGTGGCCCACGCAGTCGCCGCCTCGGCGGCCTATCCGCTCTTTCTCCCGGCATTCGACGAGACGCTGACCTTCGAAAAGGACGGAGCGCTCAAGGATAGCCGCGTCATCCTGACCGACGGGGGCATCTACGACAATCTCGGCCTCGGCTGTCTCTGGCCGGACCGGTCGCCGGACATGAGCCTCAACGTAGTTCCGGTTGACACGATCATCTGCTGCTCGGCCGGCTACGGCTTGCGGCAGGATCCTCCAGGTCAGTTTATCTTCGCGCGCATGCTCAGCGTCTTCAGCGCGGTGTTCGATCGCGCCCAGAACGCCGCCATGCACCGGCTGCACGAGGCGCAGCGGACTGGGCAAATCAAAGCTTTCCTGTTCCCGTATCTTGGACAACAAGACCGGCAGCTCCCGAAACCGCCCGCGGACCTCGTGCGCCGCGAGGAAGCACACGCCTATCCAACTGATTTCAACGCGATGCCGGAGGAATGGATAGAGCGCCTCGGCCTGCGCGGGGAGCAACTGACCTTGTGCCTGGCTCGCAGCTATCTGCCTCATCTCGTCAACGACCCGTCTTGCGCCGAGGAAACTCTCGATGCGGATTGAAATCTTCGACGTCGGTCACGGCCAATGCGCCATGCTCACCGCGCCAAACGGGCGACGCATGATGCTCGATTGCGGCGACCGTTGGGGTGAAGATCGCTTTTGGACTCCTTCGCTCCATTTCTTCCGCGAGACTGTCGATCTGCTTGGCCTGATGAATCTCGACGAGGACCACCTGAGCGACTTCAAGAACGTGATGCAGGACTGCACGGTCCCCTGGATTCTCAGCAATCCCACTGTCGGCCCGCGCGAGTTCGCGATGCTCAAGAAGGATGGCATGGGACCCGGCGCGCAAGCGGTCGCGGCTTGGCTTGCCCAACCGAAAAATCCATTGGCTGGAGCGCAGCCGGATTTCGGGGATGTTCAAATCCGGTGGTACTATCCGTTCTTCGTCCCTGGGACCGAGAACAAGACCAACGATCTCAGCCTCGCGGTCATCGCCCAATTCGGCACGTTCAAGATCCTGTTCACGGGCGATCTTGAGGTTGCGGGCTGGCGACGTTTGCTGGCGCTCCAGGATTTCCGCCAGGACGTGCTGAACGTCTCGGTGCTCGTCGCCTCGCATCATGGCCGGGAAAGCGGTTGCTGCAGCGATCTGTTCGAATTGTTCCGGCCGCAGCTTGTCATCGTCTCGGATGACCAACGTCAATACGACAGTCAGGATACTGACGACTGGTATCGGACTCGATGCGCTGGCGCGGTCTTCGTCACAAATGAACGGCGGTACGTGGCCACGACCCGCAAGGATGGTTCGATGCGCATCGACGTCACGGCGGACGGGCGCTGGACCATCCAGCGCGTGACGGTTCGCGACTGGCTGCGGACAACGACCCCTTCCCAGCCGCACCTCGGTCTTGGTGCGCTCTCAGCACTCGGATTGGGCGAGAAGCCGCGTGCTCCCGGCGTTGGGGGTCTTCTCTCGCATTGGCCGCCTGCGCCGCCCAAGGCAAGCCTCGGCTTGTTGAACGCCCCCAACACGGACGACGACCGGCTTGTCAACGCGTTGGGCCTTCCTTCCAAGACGCCCTATTCGTCCAAGCGCTAAGTCGAGAATCAGATCACGGCCGATCTAGGCGTCCTTCCTTGCCGACGGCTCCTTGCTTCGCGCCTGCCAAAAGCCAAACTTCATCCATGATGAGATGACGTGCGAGCGATTGGACGTTATGCGCGTCGTAGACTGTCAAGCTGCGCGCGGTATCAGAGAAACGGTGGGTTGTTGTGCCACTTCGCAACCAGCTTGCGAGGGCCAGTGCATCCATCAGCCAAAGATTCACGTCGCGCACATTGCCGCGGCGGCAGCTAGAAAATGTCTGAACAAGTAGCGCCTGGGAGAGGGTGTTTCATCGCAGGAGCCTCAGAAGTCAAAGGATGCCGGTGTTGATGCGGTGCGGAGCGCGGCATCGGACGTTGATGCCGCGGTTTTGGCCGCCTCCAGACACACTACGCCCCCGATCGCAAGAGATGGCGTCGGACGATGAAGAGATTGGCCAGGGCACAGGTGACAAACAGCCGATGGGCGTTCTTATCGAGGCCGCGGTAGCGGACCTTGGCGAATCCGAACACCCGCTTGATGACGCCGATGACGTGCTCGACCCGGCTGCGCACGCTGGACTTGGTGCGGTTCTTCCGGCGCTCCTGCTCATCGACGACTCCCCGATGGCGATAGCGGCGGTTGGTGAAGTCCCGGGCCTTGGGGGCGTGCTCCTTGATGACATCGGTCTGGCCCCGGTAGGGCCTGGTCGCCCCAGACACGCGTCTCTTCGCCGTGCAGCAGGTCGGCCAGCACCGCGCTGTCGGCGACAGGGGCGGCAGTCGCGACCACGGCGTGGATCAGCTTGGTCTTGCTGTCGACGCCGACATGGGCCTTCATGCCGAAGGACCACTGATTGCCCTTCCTGGTCTGGTGCATGTCGGGGTCACGCGCCTTTTCGGCATTCTTGGTCGAGGACGGCGCATCGATAATGGTAGCGTCGACGATCGTTCCGCGCGCGATCGCGATGCCTTCGGCCTCCAGATAGCGGTGCACCTCCTCGAACAGCCGGCGGCCCAGGTCATGCTCCTCCAGAAGGTGACGGAAGCGGCACACCGTCGTCTCGTCCGGCACCGGCTCGCGACCCAGGTCGATGCCCACAAACCCTCGCATCGATACCGACTCGTACAGCGCCTCCTCGACCGCCGGGTCCGACAGGTTGAACCACTGCTGCAGAAAATAAATCCGCAGCATCCGCTCCAGACCCACCGGCGGACGGCCGTTGCCCGGCTTCGGATAGACCGGCTCGATCAGACGGCACAGATCGCCCCACGGCACCACTTGCTCCATCTCCGCCAGAAACGCAGCCCGTCGCGTCGTCTTGGCGTAGCGCTCAAACCCTGCCGTTGCAAAGGTCATCTGCTTCATCGATCAATCCACCCATCAGCTCTACCGAACCCTTCGAATCACACCTCCACCTTCGTGTCGATGACTTTTTCAGAGGTTCCCTAGGCTTTCCCGCGGAAGGCGGCGGACGCTTCCTCTCGATGCGTGTCTTGGGTCCGCGTAGGGTCCATATATGCGTATCTGACAAGTCGATGCCCGATTTTTGAAGCCGTTCCGCGAGATCTGCCTTTACGACCGGATTCCATGTGCCGTCTGGCATCTTCGATGGATTCTTTTGACTTGCCAGCAACTCCAAGCCGAGTTCCGCTCTCGCAGAGTAAGCGAGCCGACTGCATTTGCGAGGTACACGTGGTAGATCGGATCACTTTGCACTTGAAACCGCCGAGGCGGCTCACCCGGGTGGAGGTCCATGAGGTGCGGCAGTACCCGTTAGAGCCCGGCCAGGTTGCTCAGCTTTCATCGTAAGGTTTGTCGTCCGCGCCTTTGTGCGGAGCGGGATTTCGAAGCAAACGATGCCAGAGGCCGCCATAACGTCCGGAGCCCGCGGCTTGAACAGCACGTTCGATGGTGTCCTGACTGCCCACAACGACTACCCGGCGTTTCGCGCGCGAGAGCGCAGTGTATAAAAGATTCCGTGTGAGCATGTGTCGCGCTTCGGCAGGAAGACAGACGACGACAACGTCCCACTCGGACCCTTGCGATCGGTGAATGGTAATGGCATAGGCGAGCGCTAGTTGTGTCGCCGCCTCTGCGGTAGTGTACGTAACCTCCCAGCTGCCGAATGCTGCGACGATTCGATGTCGGCCCGTGGGATTGCCAACGATGGAAACCAGGCGGCCTTGATCGCCGTTGGCAAGACCCTTTTGATAGTCATTCCGCGTTTGCTGCACCTTGTCACCCACCCGGCCAATGCCGCCGAGCAATTTGCAGGAAGGGCCCACCCGATCAAAACCTGCATTGGCGATCGGAGCCAGAAGTTCATTGAGTGAATGGATTCCGCAAGTCTTATCTTTCATTGGGGCCAGGACCTGGAGACTGGCGAAGGGATCGCTGCCCCCTTGTATCGCGTCCTTAACAACGCTCGCCACGGCGCGGGCTGAATCGGCGTCCGTCGCGGCCAGAAGTGCGAATTCCAGGTGTTTGGAATATGTCGGAAGGCACGGCACCCGCCCTTCGCGGATGGCTCGGCACGCAGCCGCGATGGCACTGCCTTCGCCCTGCCGCAGAATTGCAGTGAGGTAGGAGACAGGGAAGCGCTCCGACGCGAGCATGTCAGCAAAGGGCTGACCGAACGCAACCGGCGGGAGCTGATTCGGATCGCCGACAAAGACAAGACGACATCGGCGAGGGATCGCAACAAGCAGATCTGCCATAAGTGAGAGATCTATCATCGAGGCTTCATCGACGATCACCGCCGCGGCGTCGAGCGGGTTCTGTTTGCAGTGCCAGAATCCTCCTAGGGTTGGCGAGTAACCGAGGAGACGGTGGATGGTCGAGGCAGTTTGCCCCGTGGCCTCCGAGAGA
>JBJKRM010000277.1:0-11163 GCA_046704685.1 Rhizomicrobium sp. | reverse complement strand
CCTGTCCAACAGATTCGTGGACGGCAGTCACCTCATCGCCAGCCAGACGATCGATCGGCTTTCGATAACCTATGCGACGCCACAGCTGGTCTTGCGGGTTGGTCGACAAGCGCTCACCTGGGGCAGCGGCTTCGTGTTCCGTCCCATGGACTTGTTTGATCCCTTCTCGCCGGATGCGATCGACACCGAATACAAACCTGGCACGGATATGGTCTATGCTCAGTATTTGTTCGACGACGGGTCGGACCTGCAGTTTATCGCGGTGCCCCGACCGTCACGAAAGGGCGCAGCGCTGGCATCGAATAGCAGCTCCTTTGCCGCGCACTACCACACGACATGGTTCGGCCATCAGACTGCACTGCTGGTGGCGCGTGATCACGGCGACTGGGTTGGCGGGCTGTGTGTTAATGGCGCACTGGATGGCGCAACCTGGAATATCGAGCTTGTTCCCACATTTGTCCGGCATGGTCCGGCACGGCTTTCGGGAATCGCCAATATCAGCGATGCATTCACGCTGTTTGACCAAGAGGTCACCGCCTTTGCCGAGTATTTTCACAACGGATTCGGCACTACCGATACCGTCGGGCTGGCTTCGTTGACGTCGGACTTGATCGATCGTCTCGCGCGGCACCAGGTGTTTGACATCCGGCAAAACTATATTGCCGCCGGAGCGACGCTGCAGATCAATCCTCTTTTTAGCGTAAGCCCGACATTGATCACGAATCTCGACGATGGAAGTGCCTACGCGCTGTTTGCCGCTTCATGGTCGCTGAACGATGATCTTGCGCTTGCGACGGGAGTCCAATTGCCGGTTGGGCCAGAAGGGACGGAATTTGGCGGTATACCTCTTGCGCCGGGCAGCAACACGCTCTTTGCGCCGGCAGCGCAGCTGTATGTCCAGCTGCGGCAGTACTTCTGAAAGGCGTATGATGAAGAGTCGGCCTATTGTGTGTGCGCGGGCGTGTCCCGCAGAGCCCCGCTAGTCATCGGCCATTTCCTGCACCAACGAAATAATGATCTTGCGCTGGCGGCTATCTTTGATGCGCAGGAATGCCTCACACAACTTCCAACCGTCGGGGCTTGATGCAAACTCTGTGATTTCGTCGAGCTTCTCCGTTTTGCTGATCCCCTCGGCGGTACTGACCGTTTTCGGAAATAGTTCCTGCACGGAAATGCCGAACAACGACGCGAGATGAAAGAGGCGCCCGGCTCCGATCCGGTTTATCCCAGCTTCATATTTTTGGATTTGTTGGAATGTAACTCCAAGCTCTCTGGCAATTTCCGCCTGCGATATTCCGAGTTGCTTGCGGTAGCTACGCAGGCGACCGGCGACATAGGCGTCGATGGAATTGGCGGCCTTGGGCGACATTCTTTTCTCTCGCATTGACGACCGCGAGGCGGCTGTCGCGCACAACAGAGCGCCAGACCGAAGAAATGGCAATGACAATATAGGGACGATTTTGCAGGATTATTCGCACCTTAAACCTTAGGTTGCCTGGTGTGCCATCTCGCGCGATTCTATGGGCGAGAATCCTAATTCTCTGTATCCGGACGGTACTACACCCTTTTGAATCACAACGCCGTGCAACGCACAGGTTGTCTCACAGCAAGCGCAAGAAAGAATCGGCTAGGTTCGGGCAGCCTGTAGGCTCGAGTAGTGCCGCCCGAGCGTGTGGCGGCGCGTATCAATTGTTCTTCAGCGCGCCATGGCGGACGATCATCGCCGTGCGAACCAGATCGGAAAGGCTGTGCGCTTTGAGCTTGGTCATGATCTGGGCGCGGTAGACCTCCACCGTGCGCGGCGAGATTCCGAGCTTTTGCGCCGCCGTCTTGTTGGACTGTCCGGCGACCAATTCATCCAGCACGTGTTTCTCGCGCGGTGTGAGAAGGTCCAGCATTCGTTTCGCTGCTTTGATCTCCACGGCCTTTAGGCGGGTGCGTTCTCCTATCGCGATGGCTCGTCGAACGCTGGCAAGTATGACGTCGCCCGTGAATGGTTTTTCGATGAAGTCCACCGCTCCAGCCTTCATGGCGCGCACAGCGAGAACCACTTCACCGAAACCGGAGATCATCACTATGGGCAGATCAAGCCGGCGGCGAGAGACTTCGCTCTGCAGACTTAGTCCGTCCATATCCGGCATGCGTAGATCGGAAACGAGACACGATGCTCCGAAGACGTCGTCCGCGAGGAAGTCGTTTCCTGACGCGTAATCCTTCACAAAAAAGTCGGCGGCTTCGAGAAGGATACGAAGAGAATTCCGCGATGTATCATCGTCATCGACAATGCAGACTGGCGCGATAGCGCTCATGGAACTTCCTCCGCGTGGGTAACACCCAATTAACCCTCCTCCCGAAATTGTGTTTGTGCCATTCGCGTGTAGAAGGCGATGCGGCGCGACGACGCTATAACCTAGTATTGGTGCGCGCTACATACGTATCTTCTCGAACTGTGCGACCGTATTCCTGAATAGATAGAACAAGGTAGGCGGTGACGAGGCAGTACCGTGTCAATCCTTTGTTGGGAACGCAGCATATTTGAGCAGTGCCCGCCTTTATGGCGCAGTTGTGTCAAATTTGGACATGAAACGAGTACGAGAAACCACGAGCTTTGCGACGACCTTCCGGCATGCCAACATGCGAGTGCCACAATCTGGAAGTGACTGATGTCAATCGGGGTCTGCCTGATCACCGCGGGGCTGGCGGCGCCGAGTGCGCTCGGGGATCTCCTGAGGCGATGCGGAATTACAGTATGGACCCCCACTAGTCCTGATGCGGACGATGGCCACATCTACGACGCTGCGGTTTGTGTGGTCATCGATATGCCAGGCGAAACCGGTCTTCGCACACTCCAGCTTCTTCGTAGCTACAGCATCAATACGCCGGCGCTGCTGATTGTCGATCCAGGATTGGAAAGGGCATTCCAGGGCCTGAACGGTGAAGGGCTTCTGAGCGTTCTTCCGCGGGGGGCAGATATGCATGGCGCGATGCGGTGGCTGGAAGTTGTTTGTCAGGCTCGCAATGAAATCGTTTGTGTTGCCGACGGCAATAGGCACGAATTAATGCATGCCTGAAAAATCACTCTGATTGGAACACGACTACGACCCGGCATTGACGTTTGCCAATGCGCCCGAGGGCCGAACGCTGTAATATACTGGTCCGAACAAACAAGGGCGGTGATGAAGCGTCTACTCGTAATCAACGGCCACCCAGACCCGCGACCGGCGCGGTTTTGCGGTGCTCTGGCTCGTGCTTATGAACGTGGTGCGGCCCAGGGAGGATGGCAGACACGGCGCATCAATATTGGTGATCTGCCGCTATCGTCCATAGAAACCGTCACCAGGGGAGGAACTCCTGACGCCGAGGTTCTAAGCGCACTCGGCGACATTGACTGGGCCAACCGTCTGGCGATTGTGTTTCCTCTTTGGTTTGACAAGCCACCCGCAGCGCTGGGCGCGATTTTCGGCTACGCCGACGAGGATGACCGCGAGGGGCGTAAGGCACATGTGATCATCACGATGGATATGCCGGCATTTGCCTACCGGTCTTTGTTGCGTCCGGACGCGTCTAGGAAGTCGCTTGCGTTGTCCATCCCTGGCGTTATTCCTGATGATCCTGTTCTAATCGGGTGCGTGACGTCCATCAGTCAGGAACAGCGCCTGCAATGGCTCGAAGCTATGCGGGATTACGGGCAACGCACTTGGCTCGGCAGCTCTGCGGAGCCGCCGCGCAGCCAACTGTTGGCCGCGATGTTCGATCGCACGGTCCGTCAGTGGTGGAACGAGGCGTGACGTAGCGCTGAATATGGGCTTTGGCAATCGTAGTGGCTGCATAGTACGTAGCCACCAAAACCCAACAAAATTGATCTTCAAGCTGCGGAGACGATCCGCGGCTTGGCGACGATGGCCTCGAAACGCTCCAGGTCAGTCAGGTCGGTGAAGGAAACGAGTGTCGCCCCATCGGGCATGCGTGACATGGAAAGCGTCATGCTACGTCCGTCGGCACGGGCGAGTTGGCCCCATTCGCCGAGGCGCTCGGGTTCGGCCGCGTTCACTCCTGCCGAAATCATGCTCCAGATTCCGTCCCGGCCGATGCGGGCAGCACACAGATCGGCCACTTTGCTCAGATGCGGCTGGCCGGCCAGTTCGTCCTCGTCAATTCGCCACAACTTGGCGAAGGACTCATTGTGGATCTTCAGGCGCCCATCGGTTCCGAACAGGGCCATGGCATCGCTGATGGTGTTCAGCATGGCGCGCTGTGACTGGATCAGAAGTTGGTGGTTCGCCTCCATGCGCAACTGCTCGCTAATGTCATGGAACATATAGACCACGCCGCCGGGAAGATATGGTGCCGAATGCACGTCTACGCTCATGCCAGTTGGCAAATGCCATGTCTCGGCAACGGTTTGTCCGGCTTCGACAAACTGCTGTAAGTGCTCCTGTTTCCAGGCCGTAAAGTTGCGCTGTTCCGGCACGCGGCGTAATTCCCGCAGACGATCCAGCACATCGCCTAAGGTGGGACGGCTGTTCAGCCAGGATTCCGGCAAGTGCCACATCTGCAAATAAGCGGCGTTGTAGCTGATCAGTCTTTGATCAGCACCAAAGATCGCGACACCCGCGTCCAGCGTATTCAAAACCGCGGCAAAGGCTTCCTCGCTGAGCTGTCGTTGTGCCTCGGCTCTGGCAAGCTCGGTTTCATCGATTGCAAATCCAGCAATGCCCTTGTCGGGTAGATGCCGCAGATCGAGGGACAAGGCGCGACGTTCACCGTCGATCACAGCGTAGCGGCGTGCACCGATCACGTCAACGCCGTCACTGGCGGTACGCGCCAAATCTCGCTCGGAAGGGTCAAGCGTGGCATCGGAAAGCTGCGCATCGCGCAGGCTCGTGGCGCCTGTGGCATCCAGAAAGGCCTTGTTAGCCCAGGTAAGGACCAGATGCCTATTCCGAATCCAGGCTGGAAGGGGCAGCGTTTCAAGAGCGGAACAAAAATCAGTCTGGGGTTTGTTGGCGGTCTCTTCGATCCGGAAGAAGAGGGCGGCGCGAGCACCCACCGCGCTACCGCGCACGCTGATGGATGGAAAACTCGCGGTCCGCACGGTCAGGGTGAAGGCGGCACCACTTGCCAAGAGGGTTTCCAGCCGAGCAGCGAGGGTGGCGGCATCCGGGCCGTCGAGACAGGCCTGCAGGAGAGCGGCGCCCCCTCGATAGCTGAGTGGAGCCCCGATATCGGAACCGAGGACGGCAATCGCCTCTGGGCAAGCGGTAATCATCGCCTCTCGAAAGCGGATATCGGCCTGGGCCCGCGAAAGCGCCGCGCGCATAGATTGGCGGTAGCTGGTGCTGTGTAACTTCGTGATAACCGCCCAAATGGCGGAGATCAGCGCCACGATGAGCGAAGTAACCACCACTGCAGCCACCGTATAGTGGGCGTGTCCGCCCCTTGGGCGGGACAATTCACCGAACCAGTGCGCGAGTTGCGAGACGCTTGACAACACCGACAGATATGCACCCATGACAAAATCAAATACCGTATGCATGGTTCACCATTTGGCGGCCCGCCTGGGCTAAACATGCGAGGGCGGACGGCAGCAACTCAATCAGTTAATGCGTGTGGCCGAATTGGGCGATCGCACATAGTTCATCTGGTCGTTTGATGATGAGCTGATGCGCGTTAGGAATTTCTATCGTGCCGGCCGCGCGAAAGGCGGCGAGTGCCCGGCATACAGTCTCGATGGTCAGGCCGAGGTGGTCGGCAATTTCTTGCCGTCCCATAGGTAGATCGATGCGGTCGCTGCCAACAACCTGATCGGCTATCTGCAAAATGAACGAAGCCGTTCGTTCACGGGCGTTCTGGCAGCTTGCGCGGAATAGTCGTTGATGGGCACTGGTGAGCATATTGGAGAAATGCGCCATCAGATCAGTGTGGAGTTGCGCATTTTTCTGACCGAAAGAGTCGAATGCGCTCCTCGGGTAGGCGATAACGGTAACGCTATTCACAGCTTCGGCCGAATAGGGATAATCAGGAAAATCACCGAGGCCGAGTACGTCTCCCACAAACATGAATTCCGAGATGTGGCGGCGGCCGTCGGCTATGTGGCGGCACAGCCTGATGCAGCCACCGGCGACATAGTAGATATGCGTAGCGACATCGTGTTCTGCGAAGATCGTTTCGTTGCGTCGGTAGCGCAATCGCATGCCGTTTTCCCGCAGACCTTCGAGGTGAGCGGCCACTGAGCTCCGGCTGGTCGTGCAGATTTGTGGAATGTGCGCACGGCGGTTCCCCGAAGTTTCGTCATAAGTACGAACCACTTGCGCAGCGTTTAATGTCATGGTGACCATCCCCTTCTTGTCACAAGCTGTGACAGGAAGGGTCTCACATGGTTACCGAATCGAAAGCTGGTAATTCCGCGTACGGAAAGTCCGCGTAGTGAAGCTAGGACTTTCCGGTATCGTGGTAATGCTCCTGCGCTGCCCGTCCTGCTGCGGTAGAATTGCGTCGTACACGGTGCGATCGATAGGGCTGGTTGAGGCCAAGCCGTTCCAAATCGGGACGGGTTTGCGCGAAAACATGCGGCAACCTGGCTCAGATAAAGATTGCTTCGGAGCGCTGTTCGTCGGTGATGCCGCTGTCGGTGAGATCGCAGGGAAGTATTTCGCCGGATTTGAGTTGCAGCGGACGCATGTCCGCCCCGAGAAATTTGGCGTGGTGCAATTGTGCCCCCTTGAACCGGACGCCGCGTAGATCGGCTCCTTCGAAGCTGGCACCGCGCAGATCTGCACATTCGAAGTTGGCGCCTTGCAGTTCAGTGCAGGAGAAATCCACGCCAGCGGCAATCGTTTTCCGGGCACTGATGGCCGTGAGTTTGAACTTGCCGATGACATTGGCGAGTGGTCGTAGGTCTTGATTGTCAAACACTGCGCAGGTGCCGAGGCGCGCATCGGATTCCACCCAGCTTTGGTGTGCGTTTAAGCGGAAAAGCAACTGTGGCTTTGCGGCGAGCGCTTCCGCGTTCGGCGGAAGCAGACAGCCCTTGAAAGCGTCGGGCGGCAGACGGATTTCGGTCAGATCTACGTCGCTGATAATAGCGCCGTCGAATCTCGCGTCAGCCAGTTTAGCGCCTGTGAATTTGGTGCCAATTATGATCGCTCCTGAGAAGTCTGCACCGTTCAGGTTGGCACCTTCAAAAGTAGCACCGTTGAGCGAGCAATGAGTGAAGTCCACGCCTTTCGCGGAACTGTTGCGATCGATCACGGCTTCCGTGCCATTGGTCCCACTCTTCATCAACCGCCCCGAGCGAAAGTCCACCTTGTCCAGGCGCGCGTGGGAGAGATTGCTGCCGTTGAGGGTCACGCCACGCATATCCGCGGCCTCAAAATTGGCAAAGCGGCCGTCGACGCCCGTCATTTCGCAGCAATAGAGGATCGTCTCCATCATGTTGACGAACCGCAGGTTCGCGCCGATGAGACTGGAGCCGGAGAGGTCGGCCCTGGCCAGTGTGCGGTTGGAAAAATCCACATGGGCGAGGTAGCGCGAGGGCAATGTTGCGCGCTGCCCGTCCCGCGCGTCGGCCAGAAAGGCTTGGTGCGCGGCAAGGATCTGCTCCAGCTCTTCTCGGGCAAGAGCGACTGTACCGCGAGACTGAGCGGCGGAACGGAAGGTCGGCATTGCTGGCTCCAACTCAGCTCACTGAGCCTTGGATAAAACTAGAGACATGTTGTTAATCGTCTGTTGCTTGCCTCAACCCCGAGCTTTGTGCTTGCGAAATTGTTTACCGAATTCCTACGTTGACATTCTGGCCAACACTTTCTTCACCAAGGACGACGACACTGGCGTCAGTAAAGTGGGGTCGGAGTCGCGTGTTGGCCGACAGACGTATAGCCGCAGCGGCGGCAGAAAATAGCAACTGGTCATGTCCGCGGGAGCGGCAGGCCACGCGCGACTTGATACTCTCGGCGGCCCGGACCCTGGCAGAGCGTGACGGAACCGACGCCGTGAGCTTGAGTGCCGTGGCGCGGGAAACCAAGATCGCGCGGGCCGCGATCTATTCTCATTTTACCAGTCGGCAGGACCTGATCTCTGCCTTGTCCGAGATCGACGCGGTATCTTCTGATGAACCGGTCCAGCAGACCGTGTCCGTTGTCGACAGCGCGGAAGCCACGAACGTTGTTCCTGCGAGCGTCGTGGCGGAGTCTGTTGCTGGCGCCGACGAAGAGCCGGCGCAAGACGATAGTTATGACAAGTTGATGCGTGCGCAGGCTGAAGCCCTGCAGCAGCTTACCAACCAGGTAATTGTCCCCAAACCAAAGCAACGCGATCCTGCCGAGGCGACGCTGACGAAGCTGGAAGCCCGCCTGAGCGTGACGGAACAGTCGTTTGCAGCGCTTGAACAGCGAGTCGGCGAGCGGATAAAAAAACTCGATGAGGAGACTGGAACGCTAGCGGAAACGCTGCAAGGCCTGCGTACGCGGCTCGCGACATTTGAGAAGCGCCAGCAGGCCGCTCTCGCCGAGTTGCGACTCGAATTGCACAATCTGCAGCATCCAGACGTCGGTAGTGAGATATCGATTCCGCCTGAACTATATCCTGAATCGTTTGCAACGGTTGTTACGTCCGAGGCTGAGCCTGTTATAGAAACTCCGGTGGCGGTGGCGTCGCCGACGGAAAGTCAGTCGACGCGCGTTCCCGCTTATCTGGACACCGCTCGCCAAGCGGCGATCAATGCGGCCACGCAAGCGGTTGGAACGCCAGAACGAAAGACGAAATCGCAGCTGATCCGCGTCTTGTTCCGCAAACGCTGGACCGTGATCGCGATTGCGGCCTTGCTTGTCGCGTGGTTCGACTTCTATGTTTTTGCGCACTATGAGCCAGCGCAGGGCGGCCCGGCTGTTACCACACGCGTGGCCACTGCCGGAACCATCAAGCGGCGCACCGTATTGACTCCGAAAGCACAGCTGGCACGCGGCCTCAAATACCTGAATGGAACCGGCGTACCTGTGGACGTGAACCGCGCGAAGCGTTGGCTGGAACGTGCCGCATTGGGTGGTGAGCCTGTGGCGCAAAACCTGTTGGGTGTTCTCTATCAGACAGGTACGGGTGTGCCAGCGAACATGACCACCGCGATCCATTGGTATGAGCTGTCGGCCACGCATGGCAATCTCAAGGCCATGACCAACCTTGGCAAGATCTATGCGGGGGGCTGGAGCGAGGGCACCGATTTTGTCAAGGCTGCTGGATGGTTCACCAAGGCTGCCGCATACGGCGAGGTGGACGCGCAATTTGACCTTGCGGTTCTTTATGAGCGTGGTGAAGGCGTCTCGCCTAGCACGGCGGAAGCCTACAAATGGTATTCGATCGCCGCCCGCAGCGGTGACCGTCATGCTGCAGAGCGCGCCGCCATGCTGGCAACGCAACTCGCGACGGAGCAACTGCAATCGGCCGACGCGGCCGCGGTGACCTTTAGACCCAGGGCCACCAATCGGGCGGCAAACGAGGTCCCAGCCGTCAAAGGGTAGGCCTTACGGCGTCGGTGGTACCACGATTACGCCTTTGGGATCTGGCCCAAACTGGTTTGTACCGACCGTCCCCGGCCGCACATACCAGTAGACCAGGATCAGCCAACCCACCAATGGTATGAGACCGATCAGCAGCCACCATGCGCTGCGACCGGTGTCGTGCAGGCGGCGTGCCGCAATGCCGAGGCTCGGCAGCAACAAAGCCAGGAGCAACAGTCCCGTCAGCGGACGCGGATTATAGTAGAAGTATCCAAAAGGCCCCAATGCACCAAAGCCGAGAATCGACTCCAGGACCGACGCGATGACATACAGCACGATGTAGGCGAGCACGTAGTACCAAAACACATCCCGGGCTGTGCGGCCTTCGAAGTCGATGTACTGGGTGGTCACGATACGCCGGAAATTCTCGACAATTGCATTGGCATCCATCGTTTGCCTCCTGTTGCCGTGGCACTCTTCGGAGCAAATCAGCCGAGAAACCGAGCTAAAATTGCTGCCCACGGCTTGTCAACGCGTACCACTTGTATAGAAGGGGACGAATCGCTGAAGGAACGTCATCCCAGTGGCACATAGGGTTTTCATTGACGGCGCTGCAGGGACAACTGGCCTTGAAATCCGCGAGCGGCTTCAGGGACGGGCGGAGCTTGAGGTCGTGCAACTCGCCGATGCCGAGCGTAAGGATGCCCGTGTCCGCGCCCGGGCTCTGAACGAAGCCGATTTGGTGATCCTCTGCCTTCCGGATGACGCCGCACGGGAGTCGGTGTCGTTGATCGAGAACCCGGAGGTTCGCGTCATCGACGCTTCCACAGCCCACCGCACGGCTCCGGGTTGGACTTACGGGTTTGCCGAACTTGAAGCTGATCAGCGCGCCAGGATCGCGACAAGCAAGCGGGTAAGCAATCCCGGTTGCTGGGCCACCGCGTTCATCGCGCTGGTGCGTCCACTGGTACGCGCCGGTGTGCTGCCGGCCGAATTTCCGGTCACGACGAATGGGGTGTCGGGTTATTCCGGGGGCGGGCGCGGCATGATTGAGGAATTCGAGAAAACGGACTCGCCCCGTTATGTGAAGACGGTGGTACGCAGTTATGCGCTAACCTTGGCCCATAAGCACCTTCCTGAAATGCAGGTGCACACCGGGCTGTCCCGCGCGCCCGTTTTTGCACCGAGTGTCGGCCGTTTCTATCGCGGGATGCTGGTGGAGGTGCCTCTGGCGCTTTGGGCGTTGCCGGGCAATCCTGGTACTGCCGGCTTTTACGACGTGCTCGCAGGCGCCTATCGTGATGAGCCACTTGTTGAGGTCGCCCCAGCGGCGGCCAAGGCCACCAGCCTTGATGCGGAATCTTTAAGTAGCACCAATCGCATGAAGTTGTTCGTCTGCGGTAATGACAACCGCAGCCAAGTCCGTCTCATTGCTATGCTGGACAATCTGGGCAAAGGGGCTGGCGGGGCTGCGGTACAGAATTTGAACATCATGCTGGGGCTGCCTGAGACGGCCGGCCTGCTGTAAGCTGCCTGCGGCGGATTTGCAGCGCCAGAGCTAGGAGCAAGACGACGGCGATGGCGTTCAGAATCGCCTTGCCGTACAGGTCGATCGGGGGCGCACCGATGAATCCGACGAAGCCGATCCCCATGCTTCCCACCATGGCGCCAA
>JBJKRM010000276.1:0-3924 GCA_046704685.1 Rhizomicrobium sp. | reverse complement strand
GACGCCAGGTCTCTTGCGGATGGCGCCAGTCGATCCCGGACAAAAGATAGCTCATCTGCGCTTGCGAGATCGACACGGCCCCGTCCGCCAGAGACGGCCATATAAAACGACCTCTCTCCAATCTCTTGTACCTCGCATCAGAATGCAGCTTCGAGCAGCGCAGCTCAGCAGTTAGTGCGGGTCACGCATCCGTTTCATCCCTTATTCGCACGGCAGTTGCCATGTGTTGGCAGGCGATGCAACCGTCATGGCGCGCGCCTTTTGCTACAGGCTGACGATACCGCTGTGTGGCCGGTCCCCCCGCAATGGACTGATCTTGTGAGCCCTGACGCGGAGGTCGTCATGGGCAAAGGGCGAGCGCTTTTGAGGTTTGCTGATTTGATGGAGCTGGCCGATCTGGTGGGGCGCCTTTCCGGCAAATCGGTGACACGAGCGCGCGGCAATCTGTAAAGCCAATTATACCGCATTTGTAAAGCAAATTACGCCGCGGAGAACTCGGATGGACGATAAACCCCGCCACAGTTGCCACGTAATAGCCATAGCTGGCGAATGCAGCCTTGACGCAGGTGCAAGATGCGGCATAATGATATTTACGTTGATGCCACTGCAGGTGGTCGGAGCCGGCGATGTCTGCGAAGTACGACAGCAAGCGCTCGAAGACGGATGCCCTCATCGAAGAAGGCACTTTCAATCCAAGTCCCGAGAAGGTGCGCGATCCGAAGTTCCGCGAGAGCGAGTTCTTCGATCCGCACGACGCTGTGCAGGTCAGATACGAGATGCTGCGGCGCGTCTCCATCGACAACGTGTCGGTGACGGCGGTCTCCGACGAGTATGGCGTTTCCAGGCCGACCTACTACCAGGCCAAGGCAAACTTCGACGCCGCCGGGATTGCCGGGCTGGTGCCGGCAAAGCCGGGTCCCCACGGTCCCCACAAGGTCGACGACGAAGTCCTGGCATTCCTGCAGGCGCGGCTGGTCCCAGGCGAACCGGTTCGCGCTCGGGAGCTGGCGAAGCTGGTCCGCCGCGAACTCGATATCGAGCTTCATCCCAGGACGATCGAGCGGGTATTAAAAAAAACCGGCAGGTGAACAGCGCCGCGACATCGGCGTGTTCGTCGATCCTGCCGCCGGCCATTGCAGCCCAGTATGAGGTGCTGCGCAGGGCAGCCCTCGGCGAAGCTTTGCCGCTCAAGGCCCGTAGCGGCCTCATACTCTTTCTGCGCCGGGGCATGTGGGGATGGGCCCAGGCACTGATCGCAACGGCAAGCGCCCCTCGAGAGCAGCTCTACCTTTCGGCGGCCGCCTGGCCGGCGGACGGCGGGCACGCAGCCATCGTTCACGTCCTTGCGACAATCGCCACGAGCATCCACGATCGGAGATCATCATGAATGCCCACCTCAAGGTCCGGCCTGATCACCTTCAGCGCGGCGCCTACCTGTACATCCGTCAATCCTCAATGCGGCAAGTCGTCGAGAACGCCGAGAGCGCCAGGCGGCAATATGGGCTTCGCGGGCGCGCTGTCGCTCTCGGCTGGCGCGACGAGCAGATCATCGTCATCGACAACGATCAGGGTGAGTCCGGCGCGTCGGCGGTCTGGCGCGAGGGGTTTCAGCGGCTGGTCAGCGACGTCGGCATGGGGCATGCCGGGATCGTGATGGGCCTGGAAGTCTCCCGGCTGGCGCGCAACAATGCTGACTGGCAACGCCTTCTGGAGATTTGCGCCCTTGCCGACACCCTGATCCTCGATGAAGACGGCGTCTACGATCCGGCGAGCTTCAACGACAGGCTCTTGTTGGGGTTGAAGGGAACAATGAGTGAAGCCGAACTCCATGTGATCAAGGCGAGGCTGCGCGGAGGCATCCTCAACAAGGCCCGGCGCGGCGAGTTCCGCTGCCCCCTGCCAACCGGGCTGGTCTATGACCATTCCGGCAATGTGGCGCTCGATCCAGACATGCAAGTCAGGGAGACGATCATCCATTTCTTCGAGACGTTCTCTCGCGTCGGCTCCGCCTCCCAGACCGTCAAGGCCTTTCGCACGGAAGGCCTTCTGTTCCCGTCACGCCTGCACAACAGCGAGACGGTATTTCGGCCGCTGACAGCATCGACGGCGGTGCGCGTCCTGAAAAATCCGCGCTACGCCGGCGCCTATGCCTATGGCCGACGACAGTTTCGGCGCACCATCGATGGCAAGAAGACGGTGCGGGCACGAGATAATGACGACTGGCTGGCTTGCATTCCCGATGCCCATCCCGGTTATGTCAGCTGGGAGCAACATCAGGAGAACCTGAAGATCCTCAAAGCAAACGGCCATGGATATGACACGGCACGAGCGTCAATCCCGAGAGAAGGCCCGGCGCTGCTGCAAGGTCGGGCCGTGTGTGGGCAATGCGGCAGGCATTTCCGGGTTCGCTACGCTGCCCGGCGTGGCCGGCAGGAAGCTTGGTACATCTGTGATCGCGCCCATACCTATCGCGGCGAACCCTTGTGCCAGTCGATCGCCGGACCTCCTGTCGACGAAGCCATCGGCATGCTGATTGCCGAGCAGATGACGCCGGCCGCTGTCGAACTGGCGCTCGAAATTCGCCAGGAGATCCAGGCCCGGCATGAAGAAGCTGATCGGCTGCGCTGTCGCGCGATCGAGCGTGCCCAGACCGAAGCCGATCTCGCCCAGCGCCGTTTCATGCTCGTCGATCCCAACAATCGCCTCGTCGCCGACACGCTCGAAGGCGAATGGAACGAGAAGCTCCGCATCTTGGCCGATGCCCGCGAAGAGCGCGAGCGCGCCCGACAGCACGATCAATTCATCCTCGGTGAAGCCGTCCGCGAGCGGCTGGTCGCAATGACGGTGGATTTCAACAAGCTCTGGGCGGATCCCGACACCCCGAACCGCGAACGCAAGCGATTGCTGGCCCACATCATCGAGGATGTCACTCTCATCAAACTGCCGGCGGAGGGAACCACGAAGGTTCACGTGCGGTTCAAGGGCGGCAAGATCCAGACGCTCACCACCATGAGCCCAAGATCCTCCGCCCAGCAGATCAAGACGCAGCCCGGCATCGTCGAGCTCATCGACAAGCTGCTCGACCACCACATCTGTTCCGAGATCGCGGACCTCCTCAACCAGCAAGGATATCGCCCAGGCGAGGCCGCGCGCCGCGGCCGGCAAGACGTCCGCTTCACGCCCAAACGGGTTGCCTATCTTGTCCACGAATACAAGCTGCGCCCACGCTATGATCGGCTGCGAGAGCGCGGAATGCTGACGAAACAGGAAGCTGCGACGCGTCTCGATATCCACGAGCACACCGTCGCCAGTTGGGCCAAACACGGCCTCATCGCCAGCCATGCCTATAATGGTCACTACTACTTATACGAAGTCCCCGATTCAGGCCTACCGCAAAAGCATTGCAGCCGATGGGACCGGCTCGTCGATCGGACTGCCGCACGCCTAGAAAATACCAGCCAACCAAGACCGTCAGCTGACGATGAAGGAGGTGTAGTATGAATGCAGATCGTTCGTAAACAGGCATGCCCCCTGGCCATCGTGCCAGATCACTTTCAATAGATCGCCCCGGCGCCCGCGGAAGCAGAACAAATGACCGCTCAGGGGATCCCGGCGCAGCACCTCTTGCACCTGCAACGACAATGAGGCGAAGCCTTTCCGCATGTCCGTGTGGCCCGTCGCCAGCCACACGCGGACCCCTGTAGGAACGGGAATCATTGCGGGTCCAAAGCCTCGACGATACGCCCAAGCGCCTCGACGTCGACGTCCGAATCAACGATGACGCGCCGCCCGTTCAAAAGATCAATCTCGATTCGCCGCTTGCCCGTTTGCGCCATCCCGCTTCGCGACGAAGATGCCGCCGGCGCCACAGGGCCATCCGCGGCAACAACCGCTCCGACAAAGCTCGTCCCGGAGTTAATCCGA
>JBJKRM010000275.1:0-6583 GCA_046704685.1 Rhizomicrobium sp. | reverse complement strand
TGCAGGTGCCGGTCTTCGACAACGCCGCTGCGGCCTCCTCGCAGGCCGCAGCCTTGCGCGAGGTGATGTAGGTCTTGACGCCGGCGGCAACGAAGCCGCGTGCGATCATCAATCCGATGCCGCGCGAACCGCCGGTGACGAGCGCCGTCTTGCCGTTCACCGAGAACAGGGTGTCGACTGCCATGATGCCTCCGAAATCCGGAGGGCAGCATACTCATTTCCCGAATTCGGCACAGCGCAATAGGGTGCGGTGCCCGGACGTTCCGGCCGCCGTTAGCGATATTCGCCGTTGACGACGTCCAGCGCTGCAACCCCAGGGCACAATTCGGCTTCGGTCAGCTTGTTGAGCGGCCGGTCGGTCGAGTTCAGATGTCCGTGCAGATCGGGCTTGCCCGCCTCGACGTGGAGAAGGCCCGTCACGATTTCACCCTCGGCATGGCGTTCCTGCAGATAGGCGAGGGCGGCGATGCGGTTCGAGGGGTCGTAATCGGGCCGCAGCTTGGCGAGCTTGAGATAGGTGCCGTCATGCTGGCGGACGATGATCGTGGTTCCCGGTTCGTAATCCGCCGTGATCTCCTCGGCCGCCGGCACGAAGTCGATCCGGTTCACCGATTCATTATGGTCGCGCACGAAATTGAAGCTCTTGGTGGAACCGGCGTGGTTGTTGAACGTCACACAAGGGCTGATGATGTCCAGCATCGCCGGTCCTTCGTGGCGGATGGCGCCCTTGATCAGCGGCACCAGTTGTTTCTTGTCGCCCGAGAAGCCGCGCGCCACATAGGTGGCGCCCATCAATAGCGCCATGGAGACCAGATCGATCGGCGAATCCGCATTGATCTCGCCGTGTTTGGCCTTGGAACCCTGATCGGCGGTGGCCGAGAACTGGCCCTTGGTCAGACCATAGACGCCGTTGTTCTCGCAGATATAGACCATGTTCACGCCGCGGCGCAGGCAATGGACGAACTGGCCGAGGCCGATGGAGGCGGAATCGCCGTCGCCGGAGATGCCGAGATAGATCAGGTCGCGATTGGCGAGATTGGCGCCGGTCAAGACGCTCGGCATGCGCCCGTGCACCGAGTTGAATCCGTGCGCCGGGCCCAGGAAGTAGTCCGGCGTCTTCGATGAACAGCCGATGCCGGAGAACTTGGCCACCTTGTAGGGCTCGATGTCGAGTTCGAAACAGGCCTGCACGATGGCGGCGCTGATCGAATCATGGCCGCAGCCGGCGCACAGGGTGGAAATGCGCCCTTCATAGTCGCGCCGCGTGAAACCCAGCTTATTGGTGGCGAGGCTCGGATGGTGAAGTTTGGGCTTGGCGATGTAAGTCATTCCGCCGCCTCCGTTGCCTGCGATTTCTTCAGCCCGACGCGTTTGCTGATCGCCTTGATGATGAAGCGGGCGGTGATCGGTGTGCCGTCATAATGCAGGACGGGGATGAACTTCGCCGGGTCGATGGCGCATTCGTTGATGATCATCTTCAACAGTTGCGCGTCGCGGTTCTGCTCCACCACGAACACCTGCTCATGCGCTGCGATGAAGGCGGCAACGTCGTCATGGAACGGGAAGGCGCGCACCCGCATCAGGTCGAGCGACAGGCCCTTGTCTTCCAGCGCGGCGACGGCTTCGTCCATGGCCACCGCGGTGGAGCCGTAATAGATCACGCCGTACTTCGTCTTCTCCGCCGCCGGCCGCAGGACCGGCTTGGGCACCAGCGACTTGGCGGTCTCGAATTTCCGCAACAGCCGGTTCATGCCGTCGACATAGACCTCGCCGGATTCGGAATAGCGGGCATAGCCGTCATGGCTTGAGCCGCGCGTGAAATAGGATCCCTTGCTCGGATGGGTGCTCGGCACGGTGCGATAGGGGATACCGTCGCCGTCGACGTCGCGATAGCGGCCGAAATCCGCACCGCCTTCCAGCATCTCGGCCGTCATCACCTTGCCGCGGTCATAAGTCCGGCTGTCGTCCCATTGGAGCGGTTCGCACAGCCAGTCGTTCATGCCGATGTCGAGGTCCATCATCACGAACACCGGCGTCTGCAGCCGTTCGGCGAGGTCGAAGGCGTCCGCCGCGAAATCGAAGCTTTCGCGGGGGTCCTGCGGGAACAGCAGCACGTGCTTGGTGTCGCCGTGGCTGGCATAGGCGGCGAGCGTGAGGTCCGACTGCTGGGTGCGGGTCGGCATGCCGGTGGAGGGCCCGCCGCGCTGGATGTCGAACAGCACCGCGGGTATCTCGGCGAAATAGGCGAAGCCGAAAAGCTCGTTCATCTGCGAGATGCCGGGACCGCTGGTGGCGGTGAAGCCGCGGGCGCCGTTCCAGTTGGCTCCCACCACCATGCCGATGGCCGCGATCTCGTCTTCGGCCTGCACGATGGCGAAGTTGTTCTTGCCCGTCTCCTGGTCGATCCGGAAGCGCCGGCAATGCCGGGTGAAGGATTCGGCCAGCGAGGTCGATGGCGTGATGGGATACCAGGCGCACACCGTGGCGCCGGCCCACACGCAGCCCAGCGCGGCGGCATTGTTGCCGGAGATGAAGATGCGCTCGCCCACCTTGTCCTGGCGCTTGACCTTGAGCTGGCAGGCGCCTTTCAACTTGTCGCGGGCATATTCATAGCCGAAACCGAGCGCCTGGATGTTGGGCGGAAGCAGCTTCTTCTTGCTCTCGAATTGCTCGGCGATCAGCCATTTGACCGCTTCGAGGTCCATTTCCAGAAGGCTGGCCAAGGCCCCGACATAGACGATGTTCTTGAACAGCTGGCGCTGGCGCGGATCGGAATAGGCGCGGTTGCAGATCTCGGTGAGCGGCACCGGCAGAAGGTGTATGTCCTTGCGGAACTTCGACAGCGGGATCGGCCTGGTGCAGTCGTAGAGCAGATAGCCGCCCGGCTCGAGCGAGGCCATGTCGGCGTCGAAGGTCTGCGGGTTCAGCGCCACCACAAGGTCGACGCCGCCGCGCCGCCCCAGCCAGCCCTGGCCGGAGACGCGCACTTCATACCAGGTCGGCAGGCCTTGGATGTTGGAGGGGAAGATGTTGCGCGAGCAGACCGGAACGCCCATGCGCAGGATGGAGCGGGCAAACAGCTCGTTGGCGCTGGCTGATCCCGAGCCGTTGACGTTGGCTAACTTGACGACGAAATCGTTGACGGCGCTTATCGGCTGCCCAGCTAACGCGTGCATGTGTACGCCTTCGCGATGTCGATCGTGAACTTCTTCATGTC
The DNA here is from genome assembly GCA_046704685.1 of Rhizomicrobium sp. Lineage (GTDB taxonomy): Bacteria > Pseudomonadota > Alphaproteobacteria > Micropepsales > Micropepsaceae > Rhizomicrobium. The sequence goes on along the minus strand of JBJKRM010000275.1, from coordinate 3,366 downwards.
CCAGGCCCCCGTCGGGCAGCGCTCGGCGCACAGCCCGCAATGCAGACAAACGTCCTCATCCTTGACCATTACGCGCCCGGTTTTAAGGTCCGTCGATACGTAGAGGTCCTGAGTGCGGTTCTTGGCGGGCGCCGACAGGGTGGGCCGCAACTCCTCTTCGGGCGCGTTCGGCGTGAAGGTGATGCAGTCCATCGGGCAGATGTCGGTGCAGGCGTCGCATTCGATGCACAGCTTGGCTTCGAAAGCCGTTTCCACATCGCAGTTCAGGCAGCGTTGCGCCTCCTTGAAGGCCAGCTCCTGATTGTAGCCCAGCTCCACCTCCAGATTGACGTCCTTGAGCGTCATCTCCTTGGGCGCGTGCGGCACCTTGAAACGCAGGTCCAGCGAGACGTCGTTGTCATAGGACCATTCGTGGATGCCCATCTTCTGGCTTTGCAGAACTGTGCGCTGGCGCGGCCGCACGGCGACGTCCTCGCCGCGGCACAGAAGGTCGATGGAGATCGCCGCCTCATGGCCGTGCGCCACAGCCCAGATGATGTTCTTGGGGCCGAAGGCGGAATCGCCGCCGAAGAAGACTTTGGGATGGGTCGATTGCAGCGTGGCGGCATCGAGCTTGGGCAGGCCCCAGTCGTCGAAATCCACCAGCTCGCGCTCGATCCAGGGAAAAGCGTTCTCCTGGCCCACGGCCACCAGGACGTCGTCACATTCGAAATGCACCGGCTCCTCGCCGGTCGGGATCAGCTTGCGCCGCCCCTTGGCGTCGTATTCCGCGCGCACCTTGTCGAAGGTCACGCCGGTGAGCTTGCCGTTGTCGTGGGTGAATTCCTTCGGCACCAGGAAATTGTGGATCGGAATGTCCTCGGCCATGGCGTCGTCCTTTTCCCAGGGCGAGGCCTTCATCTCGGTGAAACCGGACCGCACCACCACGTCCACCTTCTCGCCGCCCAGGCGGCGAGAGGTGCGGCAGCAGTCCATGGCGGTGTTGCCGCCGCCCAGCACCACCACCCGCTTGCCGATTGCGGTGGTATGGCCGAACGAGACCGACGCCAGCCAGTCGATGCCGATATGGATGTGATCGGCCGCTTCCTGGCGGCCGGGGATGTCGAGATCGCGGCCGCGCGGCGCGCCACACCCAACGAAAACGGCGTCATAACCCTCGTCGAGGATCGCCTTCAGGGACTCCACCCGTTCGCCGAAGCGCACCTCGGGCTCCAAGCCGAGGATATAGCCGCATTCTTCGTCCAGCACATTTTCCGGCAGGCGGAAACGCGGAATCTGGGTGCGCATCATGCCGCCGGCCTTTTGGTCGGCGTCATAGATGACGCAGCTGTAGCCCAGCGGCAGCAGATCGCGCGCCACGGTGAGCGATGCCGGCCCGGCGCCGATCAAGGCGATGCGCTTGCCGTTGCTCTGCGCCGCCGGCTTGGGCAGGCGGTCGCTGATATCCTCTTTGGAATCGGCCGCCACGCGCTTGAGTCGGCAGATGGCGACCGGCTCCTTTTCCACGCGGCCGCGGCGGCAGGCCGGTTCGCAAGGCCGGTCGCAGGTGCGCCCCAACACGCCCGGAAAGACGTTGGAGTGCCAATTGATCATATAGGCGTCACCGTAGCGCCCCATGGCGATCAGCCGGATATATTCTGGCACCGGCGTATGGGCCGGGCAGGCCCATTGGCAGTCGACGACCTTGTGGAAGTAGTTCGGGTCGGAAATGTCTGAGGGTTTCATTCCTTGCGCTGGTGCGCGCGCCGTTACAGAACTCATTTCAGTGATGCGTCTCCCGGCAAATCGCGTTGCGCTTTTCGTGTCCCCGGCAGCCCTCTTATAATCCGATTGGGCCTGGTTTTCGCCTTATTTCTCTTGAGTCCCCTGGTAAAATGGCTGGTTGCAGGGCTTACCCGGCTGCGTTGCGGAACGTACAAAGATTACCAAAAAGCAATTATACGGGGATGGTATGGATATCGCCTTAAACGAAGACCACCGCGCCATCGAAGATGGGGTGGCCAAGATTTGCAGCCGCTTCGGTGACGATTACTGGACCGAATGCGATACGGCTCCGCGTTTTCCGCACGAATTCCACAAGGCCATGGCCGAAGCGGGCTTTCTGGGGATCACCATGCCCGAGGAGCTGGGGGGCACGGGTCTTGGGGTGACCGAGGCCGCCATCATGATGCATGCCGTGACCCAAGGCGGTGGCGGCATGGCTGCTGCGTCCACACTGCATATCAACCTGTTCGGACCACACCCTATTGTTGTGCACGGCACGCCCGAGCAGAAGCAGCGCTGGCTGGCCCCTTTGATTGCCGGTGAGCAGAAGGTGGCTTTTGGCATCACCGAGCCCAATGCCGGCCTCGACACCACCTCGATCGAGACCTTCGCCCGCAAGACGGACGGCGGCTATATGGTGAAAGGCCGGAAAATGTGGACCACCACCGCCCAGGTGGCCGACAAGATCCTGCTCCTCACCCGCACCACACCCAAGGCCGAATGCGCCCGCAAGGCCGACGGCATGACCCTGTTCTACACCGGCCTCGACCGCGCCAAGATCGAAGTCCGCCGCATCGCCAAGATGGGTCGCATGGCGGTGGATTCGAACGCCTTGTTCATCGACGACCTCTTTATTCCGGAAACCGACCGCATCGGCGAGGAAGGCAAGGGCTTCCGCTATATCTTCGACAGCCTGAACCCCGAGCGCATCCTGTTCGGCGTCGAGGCCGTGGGGCTCGGCCGCGATGCCCTGCGCCGCGCCGCCGGCTACGCCAAGGAGCGCGTCGTGTTCGGTCATCCCATCGGCCAGAACCAGGGCATCCAGCATCCGTTGGCGGAAAAATGGGCGTATCTCGAAAGTGCCTTCTGGATGTGCATGCGGGCCGCCTGGCTCTATGACAACAAGCAGCCCTGCGGGGCCGAGGCCAATGCCGCCAAGCTGCTGGCCTCCCGCGCCGGTTACGAGGCGGCGCTGCAGGCGGTGATGACCCTGGGCGGCATGGGCTATGCGAAGGAGTACCAGGTGGAACGTTTGTTCCGCGAATCAATGATCCCGCGGATCATTCCGGTGACCGAGCAACTCATCCTGTCCTTCATCGGCGAGAACGTCCTCGACCTGCCGAAGTCGTATTGAACGTTTAAACTCCCCCTTACGGCAGGGCAATCGCATATGGCCTCAACTTGTCATGGCCCGCAACTGCGGGCCATCCAGGTCTCGCGGCACCACTGTTCCCGAAAAGCTTGATTTACGGTCATTACAGCGCAGCAACACCACCTGGGTCGCCCGCATTCGCGGGCGATGACACCGAGAGGGTTGATGCATATGCAATAGCCCTGCCCCTTGCGGGGCGAGTAGCGCCAGCGTATTCGGCGCGGAGCGGA
>JBJKRM010000274.1:0-9773 GCA_046704685.1 Rhizomicrobium sp. | reverse complement strand
GGGTGGCCCCGGTGCCCCAGGGACGTTCGGAAATCCGCATCACCTTGACCTATCCCTGCATCCAATCCTGCCGGACGACGGCGTTTCTCGTCACTGGCGAGGACAAGGCCGAAGCGGTTCGCCGCGTGCAGGCCGGTGATCGAGCCCTGCCGGGCGGACGGCTGAAGCCGGATGGAGAACTGGTTTGGCTTCTGGACCAGGACGCTGCCAGACTGCTGTAGACGACTCGCAATCCCCCGGGGGGAGCATGCCCAAGTACAAGCGTAACCTTACCATCGACAGCGGCGGCACGGGATTGAAAGCGGCCGTGCTCAATCCCGATGGCGAACTCATCAGCGACCATCTGCGCGTTCCGACACCGCATCCATGCCCACCCACCCTACTGGTCAAGACGCTGAAGGAGCTTGTGTCGCCGTTCAAATCCTATGACTGCGTTGCCATCGGATTTCCCGGCGTGGTGCGTGGGCCGCGCGTGCTGACAGCCCCGCACCTGAGCACTGAGGACTATGCCGGTTACGACTTGGCGGGACGCCTGTGCAAGACGCTCGGCAAACCTGCGCGGCTGGTCAATGACGCGGACATGCAAGGGTTTGCCGTGGCCAAGGGCAAAGGCCTGGAGATGGTGATCACCCTGGGCACCGGCTTCGGCTCGGCCCTGTTCCGCGACGGCGTTTTGATGCCGCATATGGAAATCGCCCACATGCCGGCGCGCCACAACAAGACCTTCGACGAATATCTCGGCGAAAAAGAGCGCAAGAAAATCGGCAACAAGCGCTGGAACAAGCGGGTTGCCAAGATGCTGCCCTTCCTCTCCGTTCTGCTGAATTACGACAGGCTTTACATCGGCGGCGGCAACGCCAAGCACATCTCGTTCAAGCTGCCGAAGAACGTCCGCATCGTGCCGAACATCTCGGGCATCAAAGGTGGCGCCGGGCTGTGGCGGCAAGAAAATTGGGCGTGATCGTCAGGCTTTGAAGCCCAGGCCGGCTGACATCTGGTGATATCGCTGGCGATAGCAACCATTGTCGCTTGATTGATCTTTGCCGGCAAATACTCGATAATGCCGGTAGTATTGATCTGTGTTGTGAGCATGCTGTCACAGAAAGCCCGCTATGCCTTGCGGGCCCTTTTCGTCCTCGGCGAGCATCAGGGTGACCAACCGGTGATGATTTCCGAGATCGCCAAAAAGGCGAGTGTGCCGCGCAAATTCCTCGAACAGATCCTGCTCGAGATGAAACGACGGGGCATCGTGCATAGCGTGCGCGGAAAGTTCGGCGGTTACACCCTCGGGCGCAAGCCGGCCGACATCACCTTTGCGGAAGTCCTGCGCCTGATCGACGGACCGTTAGCTCTCAGCCCCTGTGCCAGTCGCACCGCGCATCGCAAATGCGATGACTGCGAAGACGAAATGACCTGCGCCATCCGCAAGGTGCTGCTCACCGTGCGCGACACCACCGCGGAAATACTCGAAGGCCATACCTTGGCGCATGCCCTTGCCGACCGCCGCGTGCCGAAACGGCGGCGGCGCGCGAATTGATGGATCTTGCACGCTGGCTGTTGCCGCAAGAACACGGTCCGCACCATCACCAAACGCCGTCGTCTTTCGAATAAACAGCCGTTTCAGAACGGGAAACCCACGGCAAAGCCAGCGCAACGAAACGCGTGTGCAGAACATCGCCCGTCAAAAATGCGCCCCGCCACTTAAAGTCTATTGATCCGGTAGAGTTTATAGATATTCTGCACGACGGTCCTGGAGTGATACAAAACAGAAGGGGCTGTCCCTGACGCCGGCCAAGGTGTTTCTTACGGTGCTCCTGAGCGGTGTCGGCACGCTTGATGCCACCACCCCGTCGTTTGCTGAAAAACCTGCAGGCGATGAGGCCTCTGCAAGCGCGGTAAAGATCGACATCATCAATGGCCGCCCGACGATCATCTCCTCCGACGGCGCGTTCAGCGCCGCAATACGGGCGCTAATCCAGTTCGATTGGGCCTATTATGCGCAGAGCAGAGCGGCGACGGCTCTGCCCGCTGCCTACGGTCCCGACCTGTCGAGCGGCGCCAATTTCCGCCGGGTCTATCTCGGCCTGCAGGGCAGGCTGTTCAGCGACTGGTCGTACAATCTCAATTTCGATTGCGGCGGCAGCGGCGGCACGGAGACAGCCGGTCACGTCCAGTCAGCCTATCTGCAATACGACGGCCTCCAGCCCTGGGCATTCCGCGTTGGTGCCTATCCGCCGCCGGCCAATATCGAAGACGGCACCGGTTCGGGCGACACGATCTTCCTGGAGCGCAACTCACCGTCCAACCTGCAAAGAGCGCTGGCCGGCGGTGACGGCCGTGATGCCGTGTCGGTTCTTTACACCAGCCAGCGGTTGTTCGGTGCGGTCTCCTATACAGGCGGGAAAGTACAGGACAGCGCGGTGTTCGATGAGCAGCAGGCCGTGCTTGGACGGGCATCCTATCTGCTTCTTTCAGGCGTTGACGATCACCTGCTTGTCGGGGCGAACGGCACATACATCATCAAACTCCCTGATGCCGTCCCCAGCGGCTCTGCCAATCTCGGTTCGACGCCTGGAGCCATGGCACTCAACAGCCTATCGCTGTCCGATCCGCCCGAACTGACCGTCGACTCCAACGGCATCCGGCTGGCGAACACCGGCCGTCTGCCGGCGGACCATCTTTCGCAATGGGGCATTGAAGCGGCCGGCAACCTAGCCAGCTTTTATGCCCAGATGGGCTATTACAGCTTTCTGGTCGACCGAGCGGCGGTGGCGTACCGGACGTACAGCGCCCCGATGACAAGCGAGATAACCGTCGTTCAGCCGGCCAACAACAGATTCCATGCCTGGTATGTGCAGGCCGCATGGACGATCACGGGCGAGCCACGGTCGTACCATGCCGCAAACGGCGCTTTCACATCACCCAAGCCAACGACATCCATTGGGCATGGCGGCCGGGGAGCGTGGGAATTGGCGGCCCGCTATAGCGATCTCAATCTCAACAGCCATACTCAGGACCGCGTGGCCCTGATCACCGCCTGGGACAGCACCGGCGCCCGGACTTTTACTTTCTACAACACGGTTCGCGGCGGCGATCAGCGGATCGTGACGGTTGGATTGAACTGGTATGCGAGCACCGCCATCCGCTTCGCGTTGGATTACCAGTGGATCGATGTGGATCGTCTTCAGGCACCATCCACGGTAACGACTCTATCCGGTGCCCCTGCCCTTCCGGTGCTCAACGGGGGCCAGAGACTGCAAACCTTCGCCTTCCGGGCGCAGTTCGCACTCTAGACGGAGCCCGACCATGAAAACCATCATCCTTGCCCTGTTCGCTGCAGCCACCTGGACGGCCGCCAATGCGGCAAACGTGACGCTGCTCAATGTCAGCTACGATCCGACGCGCGAACTCTATCGGGACATCAACGCCGCCTTCGCCACGGAGTGGAAGGCGAAAATGGGTGACACGATCCGGATCAACCAATCCCATGCCGGATCAGGGGCACAAGCGCGCGCGGTGATCGACGGCCTGGACGCCGATGTGGTCACGCTGGCGCTTGCCTATGACATCGATGCGATTTCGCAGCGGGCGAAGCTGCTGCCGCCGAATTGGCAGAAGCGTCTGCCCCATAATTCGACGCCCTACACATCCACTTATGTCTTTCTGGTGCGCAAGGGCAATCCCTGGAAGATCAAAGACTGGGGCGACCTGATCAAACCAGGAATTGAGATCATCACACCAAACCCCAAAACCTCCGGCGGTGCGCGATGGGCCTATCTGGCCGCCTGGGCCTATGCCCTCAAACAACCCGGCGGCAATCCACAGAAGGCGCGGTGGTTCGTGACGCAGCTCTACAAGCATGTGCCGGTGCTTGATACCGGCGCCCGCGGCGCCACCACCACCTTCGTGCGGCGCGGCATCGGCGATGTGCTGCTGTCCTGGGAAAACGAGGCCTATCTCGCACGGAAAGAGCATGGGGCAGGGAAATTCGAGATCGTCTATCCCAAACGCTCCATCCTGGCCGAACCACCTGTCGCGCTGCTTGACCGCAATGTCGATCGCCACAAAACACGCAAAGTGGCAGAGGCCTATCTGCAGTTCCTCTATTCCAAGCAGGCACAGGAGATCGAAGCCAAGCACTTCTATCGCCCTCGTGATCCACAGGTGTTGAAGGCGCATGCCAGGCGATTCCCAGCCATCCCGATGGTGACCATCGATGCGGTGTTCGGCGGCTGGCAGAAGGCCCAGGCGGTCCATTTCACCGACGGCGGCATCTTCGACCAAATCTACAAGCCGGGCCGATGAGCGAAGTCCTGCGATGGCGAAGTCCCAGCGCGCTGCCGGGGTTCGGGCTGTCCCTCGGATTCGCGATCTTCTATCTATCGGTCATCGCTCTAGTGCCCATTGCAGCCCTTGTCATCAAACCTTGGTCGTTGGGCATCCACGGTTTCTGGCATGTGATGACAGACCCGCGCGTGCTGGCTGCCCTGCGATTGTCGTTCGGTGGCGCCGCGATCGCGGCCGCCATCAACGCCATCACAGGCCCTATCGTGGCATGGGTTCTGGTCCGCTACGCCTTCCCCGGCCGCCGCTTGCTGGGCGCGCTCATCGATCTGCCCTTCGCCCTACCCACCGCGGTGGCCGGCATCGCACTCTCAACCCTCTACGCGCCGCAGGGATGGCTGGGGGGCCCCCTCAGCCATTGGGGCATCCGCATCGCCTATACCCCGCTGGGCGTCATCGTAGCCTTGACCTTCATTGGCCTGCCATTCGTGGTACGCACGCTTCAACCGGTAATGACCGACCTCAGCCGCGAGCCAGAAGAAGCCGCGGCCACACTCGGCGCCACGCGGTTGAAGACCGTGATCCGGGTCGTACTCCCAGCCCTCATGCCGGCCCAACTCACCGGCGCCACATTGGCATTCGCCCGCGCCGTCGGCGAATACGGGTCGGTGATCTTCATCGCCGGGAATCTCCCTGCCGTTTCGGAGATCGCCCCGCTTCTCATCGTCATCAAGCTCGAGCAGTTCGATTACGTCGGCGCAGCCGCCATCGGTGTGGTGATGCTGGCGGCTTCCTTCACCCTCATCTTGGCGCTCAATATCCTGCAGAACTGGATGGGATCCAGGCGATGAGAACGGCCGTCCAAAACCCCACCCAAGACAGCCTGTTGATGCGGCTGTTGCTGACGCTGATCGCCGTCAGCGTCGTGACCATCTTCCTGGTTCTGCCGCTGGCAGCCGTTTTCTCACAAGCCTTGTCGAATGGACTGCATGTGGCGTTGAAGGCGCTCGTCGATCCGGACGCGGGCGCCGCAATGCGCCTGTCGCTGCTGACAGCCGCCATCGCCGTACCGCTGAACGCCGTATTTGGGATCTCCGCCTCCTGGGCGATCGCCAAGTTCGATTTCCGCGGCAAACAATTCCTCACCACGCTGATCGATTTGCCGTTCTCGATCTCGCCGGTGGTTGCAGGCCTGATTTATGTGCTGATCTTTGGCCTGCAAGGCTGGTTCGGAGAGCAGCTGCGGGAGTGGGATATCAAGATCATCTTCGCGCTTCCCGGGATCGTTCTGGCGACCATCTTCGTCACCTTTCCCTTCGTCGCCCGTGAGTTGATCCCCCTGATGTCCGACCAGGGGCGCGACGAAGAGGAAGCAGCCACTTCGCTTGGCGCTTCCGGACTGCACACCTTCCTGCGGGTGACACTGCCGAACATCAAATGGGGCCTGCTTTACGGGGTGCTGCTCTGCAACGCCCGTGCTATGGGCGAGTTCGGCGCAGTGTCGGTCGTCAGCGGTCATATCCGCGGCCTGACCAACACCATGCCGCTGCACGTTGAAGTGCTCTACAACGATTACCAGTTCGTCGGCGCCTTTGCCGTCGCGTCGCTGCTGGCGCTGCTGGCGGTCGTTACATTGGCCCTCAAATCCATTCTGGAATGGCGCTACGCGGATGAGATCGCCGCAACCCATCGTCATTGACGGAGGCTCGCATGCCGCTGATCGTCGATTCAGTATACAAGCGCTTTGAGCGCTTCCCGGCCCTCACTGGCGTGAGCTTCACTGCTCCGCAAGGTGCTTTCGTAGCCCTGTTTGGGCCTTCCGGATCAGGCAAAACCACACTGCTGCGCATCCTCGGCGGCCTTGAATTCCCCGATTCCGGCGAGGTGCGTTTCGCTGATCTCAATTGGTTGGACGTGCCGGCCCGAGATCGCCGCGCCGGATTCGTTTTTCAGCAATACGCCCTCTTCCGGCACATGACCGTCGAAAAAAACATTGCATTCGGGCTCAGCGTGCGGCCACTCCGCAAGCGCCCCTCCCGCGCAGAAATCGCCCGCCGCGTCGAGGAACTCCTGACGCTGGTCCAGCTCGAGGGAATGGGCAAGCGCTATCCCAACCAGCTTTCCGGCGGCCAGCGACAGCGTGTGGCGCTTGCGCGGGCCTTGGCGATCGAACCTCGCATGCTGCTGCTGGACGAGCCATTCGGCGCGCTTGACGCCAAAGTCCGCAAAGAATTGCGCGGCTGGCTGAGGGCATTGCACGAACGTATGGGCATTACCACCGTGTTCGTGACGCACGACCAGGAGGAAGCCTTCGCCCTTGCCGATCTGGTGGCCATCATGAATAACGGCCGCATCGAACAATACGGCACGCCCGATGACGTACGCCGGTCACCGAAGACAGCGTTCGTGGCGGAATTCCTGGAACTCGTGCCCCATCACAGATCCGCGACACGGCCATACAATACCAATCGTCGCGCACACTGATCTTATTCCGTCTGGGGGTTCGTGATGCCGTAATGGGCACGCACGGCTGCGAGGCGCGTCAGCATATGACCGGATTCGGTCTCATCCAGACCCGCGCTTCCCGGACACACCAGCCGCATGGCCTGCAGGTGGACGTTCACCGGTGCCGCGTCATCGATATTCTTCTCGATCATTCCGCTGGCGAGGTCGCAGAAACGCTTCACGATATTGTCCAGGAGATCATAGCCGTAGGTACCGGACAGTGTCAGAATCTGATCGGCTCGACGCAGCATGGCATCGAGCTCAGTAGCCGAAATATGTTTGCGGCCGGCCGCTTCCAGGATGGCTTCCAACGCCGCGATCTCGCCCGGAATGGCCGCGACAAACTCCTCACGCAAGCTCTCGACGTTCTTGCCCGCTTCGGCCAATGCTTCGGGCCGCGCAATTCCCCCCGGCTGCCGCAGCAATTGTCCAAGGCGATTCTTTACCGGCGTGATTTTGCAGCCCGAGCCCATCAGTCCGTTGTCCTTTCCGTATCTTGTGTTTTTGCCGAACCATCGGCCCCTGGATAGCGATCACCGACCCTACGATTGAGCCCTGGTGCCGCATCACCGAAATGGAAACGACGGCAGGGTCCGGAGTATTCGTCGGCGTCGATGAACGGACGATCGGTATTGGCCGACCAGGCGATGTGATCGAACAGCACGCTCGGCGCGACGGGTTTGCGCACAACGCTATTGACGCCGCTGACTCGCACCGCCGTGACACCCGAATAGTGCGCATAGCCTGTGAGTACGACCACCGAGATATACCGAACACGATCACTCGAATGCCGCCGCAACCACTTGATCAAATCGGCGCCCTTCATGACCGGCTGCACGGCCTCGGTGATCAGAAGATCGTATGTGTTCGTCGAGAGCTGCTTTTTCGCCTCCTCGCCGGTGACGGCGGTGACATGATGGTTCAATCCAAACCCTCTGAGAATCTGGCCAATGAGCGTCGACGAGAAACGGTCGCCGTCGACAATGAGGGCCGCAATATCCTTGAAGTTCAGCTTGTCTTCCACGTCACGTCCGCCGGTGTCCCAAGGCGCTATCACCAGCATCTGGGCAAGTGCTTAACTCTTGGTTGCGCGCCCGCATACGACGGCGCTGGCAGCGGAAACTTGCAAGCGTGTCGCAGGCGTAAATGTTTACCCACAACCATGGCATGGTGTCTTTGCGGTTGTGCGATACACTCAAGCCAATTCACCACCGCGCGGGGCAAATCCGGGCCAATATGGGCACACGAAAGCAGTCTGACAGCCACCGGCCGGTTTGGCCTCCCTGCCACGGTGCGATGGCCGGCCTGATCCGTGACCATCAATGGCGACTGAGCCCACTCGGCCCCATCAAGGGCTGGCCACAGTCCCTCAAAACCGCCATCGAACTCATGCTGCAGTCGCGGCAGCCAGCCTATATCGGCTGGGGACATGTTTTGGTCACGTTCTACAACGATGCCGCAATTTCCCTGGCGGGCGCGCGGCACCCGGATGCCCTCGGCAAGCCCTATTCGGATGTGTCGGTCGAGTCCTGGAGCGATATCCAACCCGTGATCGAGGCAGTGTTGGCCGGCGAGCCGCAATACATCGTCGGCCAGCGGGTCAACCACCACGGACAGGCCCCTTCGAGCTGGTACACCTACTCCTGGACGCCGCTACGCGACGACAGAGGAATGGTCGCCGGGTTTTTCTGCATCGCGACCGAAACCACCCTGCAGCTGGTGGACGAGCAACTCCGAACGGTACTCGAGAATACCCGTGATGCGGTCAACATGCTCGATCTGCAAAGCAACAAATACGTATATATGAGCCCGGCGCATTCCGCCCTGACGGGCTTCAGCGTCGAAGAGTTGCATAACTTCTCCGCCGCGGATTTCCAGGCGCGCGTCCACCCTGACGATCGCGAGATCCTGTACCGGCAAATCGAAGAACTGAAGAACGGTATTCGAAAAGAATCCAACGCCGAGTTCCGTTGGAAAGTGGAAAGTGGCGAATACCGTTGGTTCAATATCAGCCGCAAACTGGTCAGCGATCCCACTGATCAGCCCGTTGCTCTCGTCGGGGTATGCCGCGATATCACGGAACGAAAACTGGCCGAATTCGAAATCCACTCCGGACGCGCCAAGCTGGAAGCGGCCCTGCACAGCATGACCGATGCGGTATTTATCTCCGACGCCGACGGGCATTTCCTCCATCTCAACGACGCCTTCGCGACCTTTCACCGGTTCAAATCGCTCAAGGAGTGCCCCGCTAATTTCGCTGATTTCGCTCCGCTGTTCGAGGTCTCGTTCCCCGACGGACGGCCAGCCGCCATCAAGGACCGGCCTGTTGCCCGTGCGTTGGCCGGCGAAACCGGAATCGGCGTCGAGTATATCGTCAAGCGTCGGGACACAGGGGAAAGCTGGCCAGGCAGCTACACATTCGCGCCGATCTATGACGCAAGCGGCAAGGTGACCGGATCCGTGGTAACCGCGCGCGACATCACACAGGCAAAACGATATGAACACGAGCTCCAAGACTCAAAAGCTCGTCTTGAAGCCCTCAAGGAAGAACTTATCCATGTCGCCCGCATCAGCGAGCTGAGCCAAGTGTCGGCCGGAATCGCGCATGAGCTCAATCAGCCGCTGGCCGCCATGCTGAACTATTCCTCCGTTGCCAAGAAGTTGATTGCCCAAAAGGGCAACATCTCGGTGGCCGCGGCGCAGAAGGCCATCGACAAAGCAGCCGAACAAGCCGCGCGCGCCGGTGAAATCGTCAAGCACATGCGCGATTTCGTCGAAAAACGGGAAACAAACCGCTTACCAGGCACGATCAACACCATCGTCGAAGAAGCCGTCACTCTGGGGCTGATCGGCGCGAAGGCTGATGGAATCTCGACTCGGCTCGAACTGTCGCCCGACCTGCCGCCGATATTGGCCGACCGCGTGCAAATCCAGCAGGTGCTGGTAAACCTGCTGCGCAACGCCATTGATGCGATGGTCCATGC
>JBJKRM010000273.1:0-3139 GCA_046704685.1 Rhizomicrobium sp. | reverse complement strand
GAACGGCACGGCGCGCATCCAGGTATTTCCCAAGACCAACGCCAATGACAACAAGTCGCTGAAGCGCTTCTCGAAGGACGTCATGGCCGTGACGCCAGACGCCACAGGCGCCCCCATCACCATCCAGGAATCCGGTCAGACGATCATCCGGGCTTTTATCGAAGCCGGTATATGGTCGTTCATCGCCATCACCCTCCTGCTCGCCCTCGTGCTGCGGCGCCATCGCGACGTGTTCATGACCATCATCCCGCTGGTGCTGACGGCCGTGTTGACCCTGGCGACCTGCCGCATCATCGGCCTGTGGCTGAACTTCGCCAACATCATCGCCCTACCGCTGCTGTTCGGCATCGGCGTGGCGTTCAACATCTACTTCGTGATGGCCTGGCGTGCCGGGGCGCAGAACCTCCTGCAGTCCAGCCTGGCGCGTGCGGTGATCTTTAGCGCCCTGACGACCGCCTCCGGCTTCGGATCGCTGATCCTGTCAAGCCATCCCGGGACGGCCAGCATGGGCCACCTGCTCATCATCTCGTTGGCATGGACGCTGTTCACGACACTGTTCTTCCTTCCGGCGCTCCTGGGAAAACCGCCGGAGAAAGGACACCTGTAGCCGCCTATCCCTTCAGCAGCTTGTCGGACAACGCGTTGAGCTTCTTGACCAGCGCGGGAGCACCGCCGGATTGCACCGTGGCGCTGAAATCGGAGCGCTGCTTGGCGATCTGGCTGACATAGCCGTTGAGGAAAATGTCGATCACCTGCCACTTCGAATCCACCTGGCGCATGCGATAGACGAACGGGATCGTCTCGTCCTTGGTGACCAGCTTGGTGGTGACGATGCGGTCCGTGCCACGTTCGGTCGAAGTCGGATCGACGACAAATTTCTCGCCGTCATAACTGCTGAAATTGCTGGCGTAGCTGGCAACCGTGTAACGGGTGAGAGCCGCAATGAGCGACTGCTGGTCCTTCTTGCTCATGTTGTTCCAGACCGGACCGATCGACAGCCTCGTCATACCCGGAAGATCGAAGGTATGCTCGATCACCGGCTTCAGCTTGTCGTAGCGGCCCTTAATGCCGAGCTGTTTGCCGTCTTTCATCGTGGTCAGCAGCGCGTCATAGAACGTCTGCACCGGCTGCACGGCTTGCGCAGCGGGGCCGGCGGCTTGGGCGTGCGCAGCCGTGCCGGCGAAAACGAGCGCCAGGGCCAACGAAAAGGCCCGGAACCATCCCATATTCATGTTCAATCCTCTCACACAAGAACGCCCCTTAAGGGAACAAATGTCGGCAAGTTTGGTGGCAGAATTGTGGGTTACCATTTGTTACGCTTCACGCTGGAGAAGGAACGGCAGAAGCTCCCGCAATGCTGCCGCACTCTCGCCATAGGGTGTCAATGCAGCAACAGCACGATCGGCAATCTTGCGAGCCTCCGAACGAGCCCCATCAACGCCCAAAATCGACACCAGCGTGGCCTTGCCGTGGTCATGGTCCTTGCCGACCGCCTTGCCGGTTTTTTCCGCTGTCGAGGTGACATCAAGCAAATCGTCGGTTACTTGGAATACCAAGCCCATGTCGCGCGCATACAGCCGTAGACGCTCCTGATGCTCGGCACCGGCCTCGGCCAGAATGGCACCTGCTTCGCAAGAGAATTCAAAAAGCTGCCCGGTCTTGAGCCGCTGCAGCAGAATGATCTCCTCCACACCAAATGCCTTGTCGGCGGCAACCATGTCGATCATTTGACCGCCGATCATGCCGTTGCAGCCCGCGGCCTCGGCGAGCCGGGCGATAAGGCGGCAGCGCACGTCCGCGGATGGATGCGTCTCCGGATTGGCTAGAATCTCGAAGGCGATGGTCAGCAGCCCGTCACCCGCCAGAACGGCGGTGGCTTCGTCGAATGCCTTATGGGTGGTGGGTCGGCCTCGCCTGAGGTCATCATCATCCATGCAAGGCAGATCGTCGTGAACCAGCGAGTAGGTATGCAAGACTTCGATAGCCGCCGCCGCGCGACTGGCCTGCGGCCGCGGTACATCGAACAGACCGGCGCATTCCAGAACCAGAAACGGTCTTAACCGTTTACCACCGGCAAAAATTGCATAGCGCATGGCTTCATGAATACGGCTGTGCAGGCCGTACGGCTTCGGCAGAGCCTGTTCCAGCGTCTCTTCGACCTGTCTGGCAGCCCTGTCCAACGCGCCCGTCAGACCCGCAGTCCCTGGGCGCGCTCCGCCTGCTGTATTCATCTGTTCATCCTTTCCCCTCTGGGCACTCTCTAGCGCAATCCCGCAGAGGCGCAACCGCCAGCGCAAGAAAGTGATTGCGCTGTGGTGGCACTTTCGGGAAACTGGCCCCTGTGGGCTAGTGCGAGTTTCCCTTTACACGGTAGGGATTTAGCGTGCTAGACGGGGATAACCTTTCTCAGGAGTTGCGATCCATGCGTGTCGTTCTTGCCCAGCCGCGCGGCTTCTGCGCAGGCGTCGTCCGGGCGATCGATATCGTCGAGCGCGCCCTCGAGAAATATGGCGAGCCCGTCTATGTGCGCCATGAAATCGTGCACAACCGGCACGTTGTCGAGACCCTGAAGAGCAAGGGTGCCCGTTTTGTCGAAGAACTCGACGAGGTCCCTGATGGCGCTGTGACGATCTTCAGCGCCCACGGGGTTCCGCAAACCGTTGTGAGGGAAGCCGAAGGCCGCAACCTGCCGGTGCTGGACGCCACCTGCCCTTTGGTCTCCAAGGTGCACAGCCAAGGCAAGCGCTACGTCACCACCGGCCGCACGCTTATCTTGATTGGCCATGCCGGACACCCGGAGGTTGAAGGCACCATGGGACAAGTCGGCGCACCCGTGCACCTGGTCCAGTCCGAACAAGATGTCGAGGCACTTCCGATCTCGACGGACACGCCGGTTGCCTATGTGACGCAAACGACGCTGTCGATCGACGACACAAAAAACATTATCGCAGCGCTCAAATCGCGCTTCACGAACATCGTTGGGCCAGAGACGACAGACATCTGCTATGCAACGCAAAATCGTCAGTCCGCGGTGCGCCAGCTCGCCGAAGTGGCGGACGTGATTCTGGTCGTCGGTGCGAAGAACAGTTCGAATTCGAATCGCCTGCGCGAGATTGGTCTTGAAGAGGGTGTGCCGAG
This sequence comes from Rhizomicrobium sp., assembly GCA_046704685.1. GTDB lineage: Bacteria > Pseudomonadota > Alphaproteobacteria > Micropepsales > Micropepsaceae > Rhizomicrobium. The sequence goes on along the minus strand of JBJKRM010000273.1, from coordinate 1 downwards.
C